>JAZNHC010000099.1:0-14690 GCA_045576755.1 Alistipes sp. | reverse complement strand
CAGCGAGGTATGCCCCCTCGTTTGGCACAAACATCATCACAAAGTCTGCCGAATTTTTCACATATTTAGGATAGTCCTTGTGAGCCAGCTCGTCGATATGCGACTTGATGGAACGCAGATGCGCTGCCAAGGCTACGGATTGCTCCTCTGCCGAGGCATTCACATAGTCGGTATAGGCCGTCAGCGAAACCTTAGAGTCGATAATAAGGTTCTTACCCTCGGGGAGATAGAATATTGCATCGGGGCGTAACTGTCCGCCATCTTCGCTCTTAATCTTGGTGCCATCATCGTTCTCGGTGGCTTGCAGAACATAGTTCACACCCTCCTCCAAGCCCGATTTCTCGAGCAACTGTTTAAGGAGCATTTCGCCCCAATCGCCCTGCACCTTCGAATTACCCTTGAG
This sequence comes from Alistipes sp., assembly GCA_045576755.1. Taxonomy (GTDB): domain Bacteria; phylum Bacteroidota; class Bacteroidia; order Bacteroidales; family Rikenellaceae; genus Alistipes. The sequence continues at coordinate 14,287 of JAZNHC010000099.1, read as the reverse complement.
TGCCAAAGTCAACTCCTTCGCCTCGCGACCTATCGAGGTGTTGAGATCTCTCAACTCGTTGATACTGTCGCGCAACGATTTCACCTCGCTAACCTCGCCCGTATAGCAGTCGTTAATCGTCTTACGCAGGCTCTCGAGGTCGCTCTTGAATGGGGTGAGAATTTCACCCAACTGATTGCGATTACTCTCGCGCATAACCTTCGACTTCTCGTCAAAGATGGATGTTGCAATCTCGCGGAAGGCCCTTTCGGACTCTGCACGCAGATTTTTGCGCTCCTCGGCCTGTTGACGTAACTGCTCATCAAGACGAGCATTTTCGGAGCGCAGCGAGGTAATATCCTCACGCAAAGAGAGCGACTCTGCACGACTCTCGGCAAGCTCACCCTTTAGCTGATCATTTTCGACACTCTTTTGTTGCAATAAGGTTTCAGCCGCCACACTACGCGCACGTGCAGCAAAATATCCGCAAACCGCACCCACCGCAAGTGCAACCACCGCCACAGCAAAGATTATTATAGTCTGCATAGTCACCTCAATTTTTTACAAATATACAAAAAAAACGAGTTCGCGCCACAACAATTCACAAATTTGATTTTAAGCAGATGCGAACAAGGCGAACAGCTCAGGTATATGCGAGGAATGATTTTATGGGAGCAATTGCAACGCTATCAAAGAAAATGAGATGGGCGCATACTAAGCGTATGTAACCATCTCATTTTTTATATAAGGAATCAAATGCTCCTTAAAATTACTCCTCTCCTGGGACCAAAATACGGCCACAATACTCGCACACGATCAACTTCTTACCGAGGCGGATATCGGCCTGACGCTGTGGCGGGATACGGTTAAAGCAACCGCTACAAGCATCGCGCTTAACGGTTACTACAGCCAAGCCGTTGCGCACCTTCGAGCGGATACGGCCATAGGCAGCCAAAAGGCGCTCGTCAATCTTTGCCTTTGCAACCTCGCCCTTAGCAGTGAGATCCTTAACCTCGTCAGCAGTCTCGCTCTCAATCAAATCCAACTCCTGACGCTTTACATCGAGGTCGGCCTGACGCTCTGCAAGCTCGCACTGAGTAAGTTCAACCGAAGCCTTCTTGGTCTTGGTTGCTGCTGCATACTCCTTCAATCGCTTCTCTGCAAGAGTGATCTCGAGCAACTGATATTCGATCTCCTTCTCCAACGAATCGAACTCGCGGTTGTTGCGAACATTGCCCTGCTGCTCCTTGTAACGAGCAATAAGTGCATTTGCCTCCTCGATCTCGCGCTGACGCTGCTTAGTAAGCGATGCCAACTCCTCGATCTCGCGGTTGATATTTTCGAGGCGTGTATTCAAACCTGCAACGGTATCCTCCAAGTCCTCAACCTCCAAAGGCAACTCACCCTTCACCTTGTTGATTTCGTCAATCTGCGAGTCAATCTTCTGCAACTCATAGAGAGCAACAATCTTCTCATACATCGAGTAATCTACCTCTGCTGTCTTTTTCTTTGTAGCCATATATCTAAATTTTATTTTTTCTTCCTATCGAAAAACGGAATTTGAAAGCGCGAACGCCCTATGTACCAATCCTTTACACGAAATAATGTACAGGATTTTTTGATTGAGCGCTCTTATAGAGCGCAAAGTTAATAAAAATTTTTGATAAAATATCAAATAAAATCGCAATTGCGCAAAATTCGCTTTCAAAATGTCCCATATCTACCACAACGAACTGTGAGTCCGGGGTATAGAAATCGTTATATTTGAGATCGGATGTAAGGTAAATATCGCAACCCGACAACCTTGCCTCGCGCATCAACGAAGCTCCTGCACCCGTACATATTGCTACGCGTTTCACCTCGCGGTCAAGAAGTGCGCTATGTCGCAGAGCCTCAACCGAAAATATTCGCTTCACCTGCACCAAAAATTCGTGCTCCGAGATAGGATTTGCAAGTGTTCCCACAACACCAAAACCTGCCCCTTCCGAGGTTGGCTGTAGCACCTCCATATCTTGCAATCCCAACATCTCGCCAACTCGCCAACTCATTCCGTTACGCGCAGAATCGAGGTTTGTATGGCAAGCATAAAGTGCTATGTTACTGCGAATTGCCATCTCCACACAACGTTCCACCACCGATGCCGAATTGAATCGTTTGAGCGGATGGAAAATAATCGGATGATGGGTAATGATAAGTCCGCATCCCTTCTCGATAGCCTCGGCCACCACCTCTTCGGTCACGTCCACTGCAAGCAACACTCCACCCTGCAACTCATCGTCAAGCCGTCCGACTATCAATCCCGCATTGTCGTACGACTCCTGCAAAGAGAGTGGAGCAAACTCCTCGATTGGAGCAATTATATCTCTGATTTTCATATCGTTCTACAGCTAAAAGAGTGTCTGTTCGTAGAATGGGAAAAGAGGCCTTTCGACTACACCCTCCTCGCCTATTAACTTGCGACGCGATGTGCGCTTCTTCCTCTTTGCAGGCTCCTTCTTTGGCTCGGCAGCAGCAAGTTCACCCTCAGCAGGTTCCGCTGTTGTAACATCTTCGACCACCTCGGTTGTTTCAGCCGACTCGGTCACCTCCTGCTTCTCAGGCTCTGCGACCTCGGCATCTTCGGCGCTCTCCACAAAGATATCATCCACCGATAACTCCTGCAGCTCTTCAGTCGATTGCTCCTCTACAGTTTCGATCTCAACCTCAACCTCGGCTTCAGCCTCTACGCTCTCGGCAGCCTCCTCAACACTCTGTTCAATCGGCACTACTACAAGCTCGGCGGCAGGCTGTTCAATCTCGGTTTCGGAGATAGGTTCTCCTAAGCTGTCGCGCATCTCTACCAACATCGAACGCACGACCTGCAACTGCTCCAAGAGTGCCACATCAGCATCGTCACCTTCGACCACAAAGTTCTTCTTGCGCATAGCCTTCTGCGCACCCTCAATAGTCATTCTCTTCTCTTTCAAAAGGTGATAGATGCGCTTCAAACGCTCAATATCCTGCGCGGTAAACAATCTGTTTCCCTTGGCATTGCGCTTAGGGTTCAAGCAGCTGAACTGCTTACACCAATAACGGATAACGGACGGCTCAACATCGAACATCTCCGTAACCTCTCCCATCGAATAATAGAACTTCTCAACCATATATTTTACATATTTATTATCTTCAACGAATTGGGATACAGATTATTACATCTGCCACCAACCCTTTTGGCAAAGCCAAGCGCACGATTATTATGCGTCACCAAATTTATGCCTTCACGCATATTGCCCACCGCAATATCGCGCTTGCGGAGATAATCCAACGCTCTCTCCTCGTCTAACTCCTCGACAGCAACGGCATCGCGATTTAAGCCGACATACTGCGACAATGCCCAATCGGGTTTCAACTTCCCCTTAAATATCTGCCCAAGGGCAACACCCGAATATATTGCAGTCAAATTCTCGGACAACGACTGCACCGCCTTAAACTGCTCGTTGCGGTAACCATATATCGTATCGACAACCACGGCAAAAGTAAACTCATCCGCCTCATGCAGCCATCCCGCAAGTTCCCTTCGAGAGGTTTTATCAACCTCCTGCATAACCTTTTTACGTGCCTTCGGTGTACGTTGAGTTGTAGCTTCCGACTTTCGCGCCACCGCAACAAAGAGTCCTTCGCTATCTGTCTTATGAGGGAAGAATCTAAAGGTCTGAAAAGCTCCGACCTCTCCCGTCACTACGCCCCAGCTGTCATTGACTGCCACACTTGCCGACGGCTCGAACACATCGCCCATCTCCTTGATAAAGCTCTTCAGTACACCTTCGTCCTCATCCTCATTGAATGTGCAGGTACTATATATAAACAGTCCGCCATTTTTGAGTGACTGCCACGCCTCGCGCACGATAGAGAGTTGGCGTGCCGCACACATTCGCACCGCATCCTTGCTCCAATCCTCGCGTGCAACCTCCTCTTTACGAAACATTCCTTCGCCCGAACAAGGCGCATCCACGGCAACCACATCGAACCAGCCTTCAAACTGCGCCAAGTGTTCGGGAGCGTTATTTGTAACCAACACATTGCCCAACCCCCACTTACGCACATTATCCGCCAATACATTGGCACGCGAACGCACATACTCGTTGGCAACGACCAAACCATCCTTGCCCACAGCCGTCGAATAGATTGTCGTCTTGCCACCCGGAGCTGCACACATATCCAACACGCGCTTACCCTCAAGCCCCTCTTGAGCAATCACATAATCAAGAAACTGCGATGCCGCCTCCTGGACATAATAGGCCCCTGCGTGAAAGGCGGTATCGAGAGTAAACGATGGTCGCTCCTTAAGCTTATATCCATTTTCGCACCACGCTACCTTCTCTCCGTCGCGCCACACGCCATTCTCACCGCATTTCGACGGATTGAGACGTACGGCAACAGGCGATGCAGAGTCGAGGGCTTCGAAAAGTCGTTCAGCCTCCTCCGCTCCCAACTGCTTACGCATTCTCGCCATAAAGGCCTCGGGCAGTGCTCTCATTGGCTACTTCTTCGATGCCTTAATTGCATCCAAACGCTCGTACAGAGCCTCTAAAACTTTGGCATTCTCCACAAAGTCGTCGTTATCCTTGTCGATAACAAAGACCTCACCTTTATAGTGATTCTCGATCCAATCGTCATAGCGATTGTTCAGACGATCAAGATAACCGACCTCGATATTCTGCTCGTAGTCGCGACCACGCTTGCAAATCTGCTTCACAAGAGTAGGTACGCTCGCCTTCAAGTAGATTAGAAGGTCTGGTTGCGGAATAAGGTTTGTAGAGATGTCGAACAACTTCATATACGTTCCGAAATCGCGCGACGACATCGATCCCATCTGATGGAGGTTGCCTGCAAAGATGTGGGCATCCTCATAGATTGTGCGATCCTGAAATATATCCTCCGAGCCATCCGCCAACATATCCATCGTTTGGCGAATACGGCTGGCGAGGAAATGCACCTGAAATTGGAATGCCCAACGGTTCATATCCTCGTAGAAATCGTTGATATAAGGATTGTCGATATCCTCATAGTACGCCTTTGCGCCGTAGTGTTTCGTCAAAATCTCGGTCAGCGTAGTCTTGCCGCTACCGATATTTCCTGCAATTGCTATATACATATTATTGGGTTGATTATTATTTATCTTCTCTCAAATGGGAACCTCTTCAAAAGCTCGGCAATCTCTTCGCCTCGATATCTGTCGTCATTTTCCCAAACCGCATCTACACGTGCTATGACACTTTTCTTTCTTCTATATTTTGGGCTATAGAGATTGCAAACCGCAATTTTCTGGTAGAAAACTTTATTTTCGGGGGTAAATCCCGAAAGTACAACTATACCATTCTTCGAGTACTGATATGTAATTCTGTATCCATCTCGCTTCAGGAAGTATTTTTCCTCCTCGAACAGAGAATTTCCCGTACGTCCACCGTGGTTAAATCGCGCCGATGCAACAACCTTGATTCTACCGTCATTCGATTTGAAAGACCTCTCATCTTCGCCATCAAGCCACGCCATACGTGCCTTCAAAAAGACCGGATAGCTAAAACAGTAGCCATATTTGTAGTTCTCGTACACATTATATCCCAACGATGTGTCATCGTCAAGCATAAATAGATCTCCGCGGTTTTTACAACCGCTGAACATCACAACAGAAATCACTGCAACAAGTGCAATCAGCACCCTATTCTTCATAACTCCCCTTACTTGTTACTAATTAAAATAGTATCCGACCTTCGATATTGCTGACGGCATAGCAAACAACACCACACGGTCGTAGGCTGCAATCTCGGTTGTACCCGATGCAATAAAGACCTTATCTCCTCGCACAATGCCGCCGATAGTGGCATCCGAAGGCAATCCCAGATCCTTGATTGGCACCTTCGTAGCCGGAGAATTCGGCTTGACGATAAACTCCAAGACTTCGGCATCGCTACCTGTCAGACACTTGATCGCCAAGACATCAGTAGACATAGTAAAACGGAAAATATTCGATGCCGACACCATCTTCTTATTGATAATGGTATCCACGCCCACACTATCCGCCAGATTGATATAATTAAGATTCTCGACCTCGGCAATCACCTTTTTGGCACCCATTCGTTTTGCCAGCATCGCGGTCAAGATATTGGTTTCGCTACGACCCGTAACCGCAACAAAGGCATCCATATTCGAGAGTCCCTCCTCCATCATCGCCTCTGTGTTACGTCCATCTTCGTTGATAATAAGCGTCTTTTCGAGCTGCTCGGCCAAACGATATGCCTTATCTGCATTGTAGTCTATGAGTTTAATATTCACGTCGTCCTGCATAGCTTGTGCAATCTGCACACCAATACGCGAACCTCCGAGAATCATCATATTTTTGATGTTCACATCGCCCTGACCCGACAACTCCATAATCTCGCTTACCGAGTCGTGGCGAGCAATAATATAGACCATATCGTCCACCATATATGAGTCAGAGCCGTGCGGTATCAGTGTCTTGCCATCACGCGAAATTGCAACGGTTCGATATGACGAGTTCTCGTCTACCGAGAAGCTCGACAGTTCGCGACCCACCAAAGGCGATGTCGGCTTGAGGCGGAATACTACAAGCGACAGACGACCACCCGAAAAATCGACAAACTCGGTTGTCGAAGTGTGACCAAGCAACGAAATCACCTCCTCGGCTGCAATCTTCTCGGGATAGAACATATAGTCGATACCCATATTGATAAACATCTCCTTGTTGTTTGGCTCGAGATATTCGTTGTTATCAATACGTGCAATGGACTTCTTTGCACCAAGCTGCTTAGCCATAATTGCCGAGAGGATATTTGTGTTCTCAACCGGATGAACAGCAATGAAGAGGTCGCACTTGCGGACCGATGCCTTCCTCAATACGGCAAATATGGTAGAATCTCCCTCAACGGTAATAACATCTGCAAGGCTCGCAACCTCAGCCAACGCTTTGGGATCAGTATCGATAATGGTTATATCGTGACCATTACCGCTCAACATCTTCGCCAAATGGCTACCCATTTCCCCCACTCCGGCAACAACTATCTTCATAATTTTCTACAATATGTGCGCTAATCACGCAATTTAACTCACAAATATAGTAAAAATATTTTTCAACAGATGCTCCTAACGAGATAAAAATCTTGTTTTTACAAAAATTATGTGCACCAAAAAATAAGGTCAGCTCCAAGAGCCGACCTTATTCCGTATTTCTTTATAGTATGTATTTAGAAATAACGTACTGTATTATCCTCTACCTCGATGCCATTCTGGATAGCCTCCCAAGCGTAGCGGATAGACTTCATATCCTCCTCGGCCTGAGCCTTAACTCGCTCTGCGTCTGCAGTCTGAGCCTCCTCGGTAGCTACCTCATCAACAACTACTGCAAAGACACCGCGGTTACCATTAACCAATGGAAGCAATGCGCCCTTGTTCTCGGCTGTAACCGAAGCCAAAGCGGCCAATACGCGAGGCTCCATTCCCAAGCCCTGAACATAGTATGCAGAGGTCTTTGCATCAGCGAACTCCTCAACCTTCGATCCTGCATTAGCAGCAATCTCCTCCAATGTTGCACCCTGCATCTTCTCGCGCAAAAGCACCGCCTTCTTCTCACGAAGCAAGGTGTTCTTAATCTGCGACGATACGCTCTCGAGCGACTTGTACTCCTCGTCGTTAATCTCGGTAACAACAGCTACAACATACTCGCCATCGAGCTTGATAAGCTCCGAAACATCGCCTACCTCAGCCTCATCAGCCCAACGAACAACCTCCAACGAGTTGCTCAAACCAGGAACGTTGCGATCACCCTTCTTAACGTTCATCGAAGAGGTCATAATAGATGCAGCCTTAGCCGCCTCATCAAACTTCTTAACCGAACCATTAGCATTTACAGCGAACTCGTTTGCCGACTTATGAACGGCACGGAGAGTTTCCTGCGAAGCCTCAACAGGGTATGTCAAGGTTGCAAGGCGATAGTGACGCTCTGCAGCACCTGTGCTCAATACCTTAGTTACGAAAATCGAGTTACCGGACTCAATCTTTACTACGCTACCCTGGCGAGCCGACATCAAAGCATCAGCAAATACCAAAGGTAGCTGCTCGTACTTAACCTCCTCGATATTATCGCTCTCAGCCGACTGCTGAAGAGAGTGCTTAGCAACCAAAGCTGCGAAATCTGCACCCTTCTTGCGAGCCACATTGTAGAGGCTATCAGCCAACTCAACATCCGAGTACGAAAGAACGATGTGCTGCAACTTGAAAGTAGCAGGCACGTTGCGCACCTCGGCTACACGCGATGCATACCACTCGTCACCCTGCAACTCGGGACCGAAAGTCTTTCCTGCACGCAAAGCGACAGCCTCCTCGGAAGAGAGCGATGCCGAAGCGACATAGTTGTTCGACATGGTTGCATGCGACTCGTTGCGAACATACTCAGTCAAGTTTTTGGTTGTCGCAAAGATCGCTCCTGCAGCTTTTGCAGCAGCCTCAACGCCCTTCTTATCGGCATCAGTAGCCTCAACTTCGAAGAGAGCATACTTTACAGTGCGGTAAGGAGCCTGCTTGTACTTGTTGATATTTGCCTTGTAGTAGCTCTTAATCTCGCTATCCGAAACTGTTACAAGCGAATCAGCGATAGTCGAGTAGTTGCACATTACGAAGTGACCCTTGTAAGTATTGTTTGCAGCCGCAGCACCCTTCTTTACAGAGAGAGCATTAGCGTAAGCACCACCACGAACGAGGTCCATATACTTGTTCGACACACGCTCAATACGAGCCTGCTTGTTGAGCAGTTTCCAGATGTTGTGCATCTCCGGGCTCTGCTTTGCCTGCTCGATGAACATATTCACTGCGTCGATGCTGTATGCACCAGTAGCAGGATCAGCGAAGAGGCTTGTGTAGACACCCGAAGTGATATCACCACGCTTCATAGCATTGTGCTCGGCATCGGTTACAACCAAACCAAGGCTCTCGTAACCAGGGATGATCACATGGTCGTTCTTCAACGAACGCCACGATTCCATTACGAGCTGTGCAGACTGGTCGTAATCTACGTTGTCACCACCCATCAAGGTACGAATCTCATTGTAAGCGGCATTAAACTCAGAGTAGCTGATGTTGTCACCGTCGATCTCGCCCACCTTAGGGTCATTTCCCGAGAAGCCAACGTCATCTCTCAACGAAAAGATAAATGCCAAAAGCGCGCCGCCGATAACAACCGACAGCAAGACACCAAATTTGGTTCTTAAAGTATTCAAACTAATCATAACAACTGATATTTAATTTTTTTAATTTGTCGTTCAAAACGATTTTAACCTCCAAAGATAGTTATTTTATTCCGATTTGAGACTTTTTTCTGCATTTTTTTACTTCAAACCGTGATTTTTCGTAATTATCTCAACCCTTGCGAGTTCAATTCGCGATCTTGTTGTGCTTAAAATCTTTATTCTCAGCCCATCAAACTCCATAATGGTACCAGCAACCGGCAACTCCTCGTAACGCGATATGATATATCCGGCCAGGGTATCGTACTCATCCGATTCGGGGATGCAGAGGCCGTACTTCTCGTTGATATACTCAACCTCGAGTCGGCACGAGAAGACAAACTCCTTCTCCGATACTCGCTTCTCGACCATATCCTGTTTGTCGTGTTCATCCTCAATCTCGCCAAAAATCTGCTCCAATACATCCTCCAACGAGATGATGCCCGCCGTGCCTCCGAACTCGTCAATCACAACGGCGATGCTGCTCTTGCTCTTGGTAAAATGGGTGAGCAGGTCCTGCAACGGAAGTGTCTCAGCCACATACTCCACCTTCATAAGCGCCTCCTCGATACTCTTCGGATTTTCGAAAAGGCTCTTCGAATTCACATAGCCTATGATATTATCGATTGAATCGCGCCATACGAAAATTCGCGAATACATCGTATCCACAAACTTCTTGGTGAGTTCCTCCATCGTACAATCGTCGATATCAACAGCCTCGACATCCACACGCGAGACCATTGCATCGCGAACTCGCAGATCGGCAAAATCCAATGCATTTTGGAACATTTTTATATCATTGTCCGACTCGGATGCTACATCCGACGAGTTATTATTTTCGAGCAAACTCTCAAGGTCGCTTCTATCGAACTCAATCTGTCGCTCCGCCCCACTCGTCTTGTTACCCACAAGTCGCAACATTCCGTACGACAAGAGTGTTGTAGCGCGAGTTATGGGATACAATATTATATAGAATATATACATCACCGGAGAGAGATAGCGGTAGAAGAAGTTCGGATTGTGACGGAATACCGACTTCGGCAGATACTCTCCCAAGAATATTATAATTATAGTAGGAATTATTGTCTCGATAAGGATCGAGCCCTCCTGCACCGACACCCAACCGAGCGAACGAGCTATCTCGCGCAATACCAACGAGAGGCTCATCGAGTAGATTACCAGCGCAATATTATTACCGACCAAGATGGTAGTAATATACTCTCCTTGACGGCGCGAAAAGAGCCCTGCAATGTAGTCGAACATTCGGCTCTGTTTACGGTCAATCTCGAGACGCAGGCGGTTCTTATTGACAAACGCAATCTCCATTCCCGAGAAAAACGCCGACAACACAACCATCACTAACACCAATGCTACCGATATGTAGATATTATCACCCATTATCTATCCTCTCTTTTATTGTTTCTTCTCCCCAACGGGGTTTTGAAGTTCGCCACTATTCATTGCACCCGCTCTTCTACGCATAGGCTGAGTTTGTGGTGTCGCCAACGCATTTCCTCCCTGCAACTCTCCATTGCCAAGTTGCGGACGTTGCCCAGGTTGCAAACGTTGATTTTGCGGTGGGCGCTGTCCCTGCGGTGGGCGTTGTCCCTGCGGTGGGCGTTGTCGTTGTGGTTGGCGCTGTCCCTGCGGTTGGCGCACGGCAGGTTGTTGTGTCGGCTTTGGCTGCGGTTTTGGCTCCGCCTTTTTTTGTAGAGTTTCAGTCTGGACCTCTGCGTCACTTCCCTCTTGGACATCCTCTTCGGCACCATCTCCCTCGCTACGCAACTCCTCGGTATCCACCTGCAAGCGTCCCTTCCAATGGCGGAATCGAGGTTGCGTCATATCCTCATCAGACTCGAAGCCTTCACCAACAATCTCATCCGTCTCGGTAACAAGTTTCGTGTCTACATTCGAGTATATGCGCTTTGTCATCGAGTTCCAAAAAAGTTGCTGCGTATAGAGGCGTGTACCATCGTGTTTAGTGGCAACCACATCACCCTTCGCCTCCCACAACTTTCTATTTTCGTAGTAGATAGCATAGTTCGCTACCAACACCACATTTACCGTTGCCATCGAATCGTCCTGAAAGGTCGTAATCGATATACCCTTGCGAAATTCCCTATACGGATCTCTGCCTAAGGTGTAACCCTCGAGCAATGGCGTTTCGAATACATACGACCTACGACCATTCTCCGACATTATAATAGTGAGATTCTCGCTCTCCTCGGATTTGATGGCATCGAGCGACTCTTCGTCGCGTCTCTGTTCAGACCTACACGAGAACAGCAAGATAGCACTTCCCATAACAAGAAGTGCTACCATAACTATTCTATGTAGTCTGTACAACATAGTTTCTGCTCAACGACAACTTATGTTAGCGGTAGCGAACTCGTGTAGACAAACCTCGTGCAAGGCCGCAATTTACGGTATATCCCGAACCCTCCTTCAGCTCAGCGAAGAAGCACTCCTCGGCTGTAGGGAACGATGCACGGTAGCTGCCAGCGATCTTCTTAGCCTCGACAGCAAGCGATGCGTCGGTAACCTGCAAAAGCGGAATAGCCTTTGCAAGAAGGTCGTATGCCACCCAGAATGTTGCCATACGGGCCAAATTCGAACCGCAACCCTTTGCTCCTGCAACGTAGCACTGTGCCAAGAAGTAGAGAGCAAGACCGTCATCGTCTGTCTCGTCGATATTGATCGACTCCTTGAACGCCTTAACAGCCTCAGCATAATTGTGCAATGTCATCTCGAAGATACCTACACGAACCAACAATTTCTCGCGCTCCTCAGGATTGGTCTCGTTTGCCAATGCCTCGCGGAGATACTTGTTAGCCTTCGAAAACTCCTTCTTGCTCTGGAATGCATCAGCCAAAAGCATAGCTACATTCGACGATGGGTTAGCTGCATAGTAACGCTCTCCCAATGCGAGGTAGAAGTCGCTGCTGCACTTAGCCTTCGACATAAGAGCAAATGCATTTGCCAAGAGCGCCTGATCGTTTGGAGCGGCAGCCAATTTAGGCTCAAAAATCTTCTGCAAGTTCTCGCACGATGCGGCACCGCTGGCACCAAAGCAGGTCTCGAACTGATTCTTGAACTCCACCTGCGAAGGGTCGATATTCTCGAAGAACTTCGAATTTGCATCGTATGCATTTACGATTGTCATCGCATCAACGATATCGTTGGTGTAGTCGTCGCACAAGTTCTTAAAATAGATTGCAACCAACTCCGGGTCTGCAGTACCATTCACCTCAACCTGAGCAGCAATAGCCAACTCGAAATCCTTACGAATACCCTCGCGGTCAGCCTCACGGTAGGTCAAGTGCTCACGAGCCTTGCGGTCCAAGATGTAAGCCTTACCGCGCTTTGGATGCGAACCGAAGTACTGCAAACGAAGATCGTAGAGGTAGAGCAACGAGTCTACAAATACGTTCTTCTCCTTCAACGAACGCGCACGATTGATCTTCTGCTTGTAGAGACGGATACCATTTGCGTAGGTGTTCTCCGATGCAGCTGGGCAGTTCGCCAACAACACCTGCAAATACTTAGCAGCCTGGTTGTAGTTGCGATTGTTCACCTCCTCCTTCAAGAAGGTACTTGCCAAAATGTTCTCCTTACGCTGCTCGGGAGTCTCACCCCACTTCGCATAGCGAGGATCGCTGAAATCCTGCGCCGACACGCCACTTGCCATAAACGCAAATGCCAATCCGATAAATAGTTTTACTGCTTTCATAGTGATAATTATTTTTATAACGTAAATTGCTTAAAAGTCAAATTTAATCGTACTTAGGTCTTACGAACCAATAGTCCTCGCCAAAGAGCGAAAATCCGAGTCCCACCTTGAAGTAGTCCTGACGTATCATTCCGATCTTAGGTGCCGTGTTCATCAGCGCGTGCGAACCTCGCAAACCATACTCCAAGCAGACATCTATGCTCGATGTTCCCATAAACTTGAGCGGAAATCCAAAACCTGCGGTAACGGCTATCTGGTTTATACCTTGTCCATTGTACGCCTGGTAGTAGTTGCTGTAGCGGAAACCGACACGATAGGAGATACGATTGAAGTAGTTGCGCACATCGAAGCGGTTAGGAGTATACGAAAAACCTAACTTGGCCGTATGTGTATCAACATACTTCACGGTCATATTGTTGCTTACGCTCTCCTCGAAGCGGTTTTTATTTCCACTGCCCCAAGCCTGGAACTCATACTCGAGCGCTCCGGCAAACTTCGGACTCTGATACATTACACCCGCCTTTACGCTATGAGGTAACTGCATCTGCGAAACACCTGTCTCGCGAAAGACCTCGGTATTGTAGACGTTATTGAGCAACAACGACTTCGTAACCTTTGGACGCAGACTGCCTCCATAGTCGTATGTTGCACCGAATGTCAGCATATGCTTATCGTTTGCCAATGCATTCCACTGCAAGCCAACCTGGAACTTGAAGTTCGATATAGCATATTCATCCTCGCCCACCACCGAAAGGTATGTTCCACTGCCGACAATATTATTCTCGACTGCAGAGGTGTAGTTGTGCGATATCTTACCCCAATAGTACTTTGCCGCAATACCTATCGAGAAATTCTTGAAAGGCTCCCATCCGACACCCATCTTCACCTCCGTAACGTCACCGTCACCCGAGTAGGTATAGGATGCAGCACCCACATTTCCGGCAATCTCATCACGCTGATCAAGGAAAGACATCTTGTAGCCGACGCTGCTGTAAGGCATAAGGCTTATACCCATTCCCAATCGCTTTGCCAACGGAAATTGTACGGCTACCTCGTGAATATTCACCGAGTTCTTACCATTCTTTGCAACTCCTGTGAAGGCACCCGATGCGTCGTATTGATACTGCTTATTCTGCAAGAAATTACCCTCGACACCAACATTGAACAAGAAACTTTTCTGCAATGTTGCGCTATAGCCTGCTGGGTTTGCGATACTTGGCATCTGAGTACTTCGCCACGCAACACCAACACCGCCCAAAGCACGCGACTGCGCAGTACCTATGGTCTGCAATTCACCGATGCC
>JAZNHC010000098.1:0-3298 GCA_045576755.1 Alistipes sp. | reverse complement strand
AATATTTTTTGCATTGTTACAATTGTTTGGTCATTTATAATGTTGCTTGAATATTTATTAGTATTGTTACCGATTAATTTGAATGGTATTATATTAGATTTTTTTGATCTTTTTGAAATCTTTTTGTTCCTTGGTATCTGGATTGTGCCGGTGTTACTTTTTGTATCAATAATTTTTATATCTTTGTGTCATTCAATAAGTGAAATTCTATGACAATTATTCAACTCGAGTATCTGTTGGCGGTTGCCAACTTCGGTAGTTTTTCGGTTGCTTCGGAGCACTGCTTTGTGACGCAACCCTCTCTCTCTATGCAGATTAAATCGTTGGAGGAGGAGCTCGGTGTTATGTTGTTGGATCGCTCAAAGAAACCGGTTGTACCTACCGAAGCGGGCGAAGCGGTCTTGGAGCAGGTGCGTAATACTTTGCGCGAATTTCATACGATAAAAGAGGTTGTTCAGCAGATTAAAGGCGAGATATCGGGTAAGATCCGTATGGGTGTCATCCCGACCATTGCGCCATACCTGCTACACAAGTTTGTGCCGGAGTTTGTGCAACGTTATCCAAAGGTTGAAATCGAGGTGCGTGAGATGAAGACTGCCGATGTTATCGAGGCGCTCAATCGCGACCATATAGATGTGGCGCTGGTAGCGGGTGGAACGTGCGGAGACGGATTTGTCGAATATGAACTTTTCGACGATAAATTCTACGCCTATGTATCACCTCGTAACTCGCTCTATAACAAGTCTAATGTCCGTTTCGAGGATATTAAAATTTCGGAGCTTGTGCTGTTGTCGTCGGGTAACTGTATGCGTGACCAGGTGATAGAACTCTGCCAGGCGCGAAACAGCCTTCCGTCGCGCTATACTTTCGAGTCGGGATCGCTCGATACGTTGATGCGAATTGTCGATAATACATCGCTTATGACCATTATTCCGAAGATGGCTCTCGATTTTGTACCCGAGGAGCGTAAACGTCAGGTAAAGACGCTTTTCAAGGGGGCATCATCGCGAAAAATTGCACTTGTAACACGTCGTTCGTATGTAAAAAAATCGATTGTGGATGCACTGCGCCAGACGATTTCGGAGTATAAATAGATCCTCGGTTAATAGTGGAGCGTATTGGAGTTTAGCGGTTGCTAAGCTCCTTTTTTTTGGAGGGGTAGGGCTATTAAGAATAGTTAGGGATAACACCTATTTTCTTCTGCGCCACCCTTAATCACCTCTATTCTTGGTGCAAAAACTATAAGTTTTCTGTTTCCCGCTTTCCGCTTTCAGTTTTTTTTGCTATATTCGCACAATAATTATGTATATTGCTTAGAAAGGCTATGGAAAAATTGATTGAAACTATTGTAAACGGTATTCAGGATAAAAAAGGTAAGAATATTGTATCTCTCGATTTGTCGGGCTTCGACGGTGCTATCTGCTCGCACTTTGTAGTGTGTAATGCCGACTCTACGGCTCAGGTAGCAGCTATTGCCGACGGTATCGAGGAGAAGGTATACGAAGATCTGCACGAAAACCCTTGGCGCGTCGAGGGTAAGCAGACGGGTCTGTGGGTGGCTCTCGACTATGTAGACGTGATTGTTCACATATTCCAAAGCGATCTTCGCGACTACTACCGCTTGGAGGAGTTGTGGGCCGATGCGCCTATTACGCGCTACGAAAGCGAGATGTAATACCACTTTTCGGATATACTTTTTCGCCATAAACAGCGTTTATATGGCGAGAGAATGTGTGATTTAAGAGATTTATTATGGCAAAAAATAAGAAAAATATCAATATGCCGCGTCCAAACATTATGTGGCTTTGGAGCGCAATAACATTGGTGATTGTCGGCTACTGGTTATTCAGCGACAACGAACTGCAACCGCAAAAGAGCGATTGGCAGACAGTTGAGCAGATGATAGTGGTGGGCGATGTAGAGAAGATTGAGGTTATAAATCACGAGGTGGCACGTGTCGCCATCAAGGAGAGTAAAATCGACTCGCTCCGCGAGAGCAATATCCGATACAAGAACTTGCCGGCAAATGGCTATCAGTTCTACTTTAATATTGGCTCGGTAGATTCGTTCAAGGCCGACTTGGAGAAGGTTGAGGAGCAGAGTGGTAACAACGTGAGACTCACCTACGAGAAGGAGGAGCCTTGGTACGACTCGTGGCTTATCGGATTGTTGCCGTGGGTGATAATGTTCGGTATCTGGTTCTTCATTATGCGCGGTATGTCACGCGGAGGCGGAGGACAAGGTGGCATCATGAATGTCGGCAAGGCCCGCGCACAGGAGTTCGACCAGCAGGACCCTGAACGACGTGTGACATTCAAGGATGTTGCAGGTCTGGAGGAGGCGAAGGTCGAGATTATGGAGATTGTCGATTTCTTGAAAAATGCCCCTAAATATCGTGAGCTCGGAGCTAAAATTCCGAAGGGCGCACTCTTGGTAGGCCCTCCGGGAACGGGTAAAACCCTCTTGGCAAAGGCTGTGGCAGGTGAGGCAAATGTGCCATTCCTCTCGATTTCGGGTTCGGACTTTGTGGAGATGTTTGTGGGTGTTGGAGCATCGCGTGTGCGCGATCTGTTCGACCAGGCAAAGAAGAAGGCTCCGTGCATTGTCTTTATCGACGAGATCGATGCCATAGGTCGTGCGCGTGGCAAGAATGCCGGATTTTCGGGAAATGACGAGCGCGAGAATACCCTCAATCAGCTGCTTACCGAGATGGATGGTTTCCAGACCAATGCGGGTGTTATCGTGCTGGCAGCAACAAATCGTGCCGATATCTTGGATAAGGCGTTGATGCGTGCAGGTCGTTTTGATCGTCAGATAGAGGTAGGACTGCCAGAGCTGCATGAACGTCGCGAGATATTCGATGTGCATCTCCGTAAGTTGAAGTTGGACAAGGATTTGGATCGTGACTTCCTCGCAAAGCAGACTCCGGGATTTTCGGGTGCCGATATTGCAAATGTCTGTAACGAGGCGGCACTGATTGCTGCACGACACAATAAGGACTTTGTCGGTAAGGAGGACTTCTTGGCTGCAGTAGATAGAATTATTGGCGGCTTGGAGCGTAAGAATAAGGTCATCTCTCCGCAGGAGAAGAAAACCATAGCTTACCACGAGGCTGGACACGCTACCGTGTCGTGGATCTTGGAGAATGCCAATCCGCTTGTGAAGGTTACGATAATTCCGCGAGGTAGAGCGCTGGGGGCAGCTTGGTACTTGCCTGAGGAGCGTCAGATCACTACACGCGAGCAGATGATGGACGAGTTGGCATCGCTGTTGGCAGGTCGTATTGCCGAGGAGAAGT
>JAZNHC010000097.1:0-14576 GCA_045576755.1 Alistipes sp. | reverse complement strand
GTGAGTAGATATATAGTTACACTTTTCGGAACAAAGATACAAAAAAAACGGAAAACGGAAAGCAGAAAACGGAAAACTTTTTCAATTAACTAAAAAAGGTGCTACAATGATTATATCTAAGCCGTTGTTTCGGTTTGTTTGCATGCAAGTTGTTTAGCATGGAATTTGTGTAGTTAAGACGGACTCTTTCTACGTTCTTAAGCCCCTTGAGGTCAGGCGTTTTGGACTTGCGGCGAAAATGGCATGGTGTGTCTAACTTTGTTCGTCTGTTGCGCGACTAAAACGGTAATTTACAACTTTTCAACTCTTATTCGATATATTTTTTTAAGATGTCTAAACGTTATTCCGTATGCCTTATTTCCCTTATCGTTAGAAATTAGTTAAATAGTTGCTATTTAATTAGGTTTACAAGGTTATTATGCTTAACTTTGCGGCTCGATTACGCAAGTTAGCAAACTATTTACTGTAAAACACACAAATATAACACATTATGAACAACACAACAAAATTTTTTGTGGGCAAGGAGTATATCGCGCCCACAATCGAAGCCTACTCGGTTGAAGTCGAGTCGGGCTTTGTGGTGTCGCAGAACCCGGGACTTTCGTACGGAGACGCGGGCAACGCCGGAACTATTGAGAATGGTAATTCGTACGAACTCTAAAAAACTGCAATGCTATGAAGAAGATCTTTACAAAATTGATGCTTTGGGCAGTTGCAGCAACTGCATTAGTATCGTGCGAGAACAATTTCGAGGATGCTACTGTTAATGGTGGCGAACTCACACAGACAGTTACCCTCTCGGCAGAGAAACCAACCGAGGTGCGTACCGAGTTGATCGAGGGTGTTCCATATTGGAGCAAGGGCGATCAGATTGGTGTTTATGTTCAGGATGGCGACACCTACAAGAACTACGCCTTCAAGAACGACAACGAGGAGGCATCGCTTACCACCTCGTTTACCGGAACAACTGCGGTAGCAAACACTCTCTTTGTTTACTATCCTTACACAAATTTCAGCAACCCTGTTACAGAGAAGGGTGTTAAGGTTGAGATTCTTGCAAATCAGGAGCCTACTGTTGCTTCGTTCGATGGCAGAACAGACCTTATGATTGCAAAGCCTGTAACTCTTGATGCCGAGGGCAACCAACTTTCGGATTTGGAGTTTGCGCGTGTGGCAGCAATCGTTAAGATTGTGCTGAAGGATAAGACCGGCAACTTGGCAGGTCAGCACGTATCGTCTTTGACTATGACCGCAGCAACCAACCTCGTAGGTCGTGTATATCTCGATGTTGTAAATCAGGAGATTAACAGCGATGAGGGCTTGTACTACGGAGGTGCTCCGAGCGTAAATGCAACCTACACCGAGGCTACACAATACGAGGTTAATGGCACAAACGCAACTTATGTTGTTGTTTATCCACAGACTTTGGCTTCGGGCTCAAAACTCACTATCGAGGCATCGACCGAGGGCTATGCTATCTCGAAGGAGGTTACATTGCTAAGCGATATCGAGTTGTTGGCGGGCAAGGTAACCACTTTGAACGTATCGCTCGCAGCAGAGAATGTTGTTAAGGAGGAGACCGGTCTTGCATTGCCATTCAAGGATGATTTCGCTCGTGTTGCTTATGATGCAAACGAGGGAGGTATCGATCTCTCTGTTTTGGGCGAGAACTACTCGGCAATGGAGAAGGTTTACAAGGCAAAGGTCGGCAATGGTGGAGTCCTCAAACTCGGAACAAGTTCAGTAGAGGGTTACTTTACAACTGTTGCGCTCGATCTTTCGAAGCCGTTTACCGTATTTGTTGAGGCACAGCGTTATGGCACTAGCACTTCCGATATGTTGCAGATTACTGTTGGTTCGCAGGTTCTGACTTCGACTAACTTGACAGCAGACTCAAAGTACTACGTATTCGAGTTCGAGGCAGCAAGCAAGAAGGAGCAGGTTGAGATTCGCACCATCAAGCGTGCTTATATCAACGACTTGCAGATTGTTGAGGGACACGGTCTTGATGTACCAACACTCCCTGCTGTATTGACCGTATCGACTGCGGAGATTTCGGGCGTATCGCACGAGGGCGAGGCCAAGACCTTCACCTACTCGGTTGCAAACCCAGTTGAGGGCGTAAGCGCAACTGTAACCGATAACGCAGATTGGATTACTACTGCCGACAACAATGGTACTGTTACCGTAACTGTTGCAGCAAACGAGGTTGAGGAGGCTCGCGAGGGCGTAGTAACCGTTACATACGGCGACCTCACCAAGACCGTAACCGTTAAGCAGAACGCTAAGCCTGCTGAGGGTGGCAACACAGGCGAGGCAAGTTGGGTGCGAGTAACATCACTCGCAGACATTACAGCGGGAACATATGTTATTATCTGTGGCAACTATGTTCTCCTTAACAATTCGGGAACATCAAAGCAAGCGGTAACAACTTATGCAAACAAGGGCATAACCATCACTAATAACTCCATTAGCACTACAGTACCAGAGGAGTGCAAGTGGTCTTTCACAGGTAGCAATACAGCGATGACCCTTTCGCCAATTAACGCCTCCACCAACCTCTATTCAACAAAGAGTGGTGATGGTCTGCGAATTGGAACAACAAAAGACACTTGGAGTTTCAGTAACGGTTCATCTGCAAGTTGTTTCTATTTGAAGTCTGCAAACAAATCTACTCACCTTGCGGTTTATAACAATCAAGATTGGCGTTCATATACCAGCGCAACACAAGCTCAAAGTAATATGTCGCTCTACAAACTCGTTGACGGTAGCAGCGAGGGTGGCGAGACCCCAGAGACCCCTGCTCCGGTATTGAGCGTAAATCCTACAACTCTCTCGTTTGATGCGGCTGCGGCAAGCAAGACTGTAACTTGCACAATCGAGAACGAGGTTAGCGGTCAGAATGTAACCGCAACCGAGAACGTAGATTGGCTTTCGACTTCGGTTAGCGGTACAACTGTTACTATCACAGCAACCGAGAATACCGGTGCAGAGCGTGAGGCAGATGTAACCATCGCTTATGATGGTGCAGAGAGCAAGACCATTAAGGTTTCGCAGGCTGCCGGCAACACTGGCGGCGACGAGCCTGGCACAAGCGAGGTATTTACTTTGTTAGGAACTGACTTCGGAGCGCAGAATGGTTACACTACATCAGAGGCAAGTATTACATCTAAAACCGACGGTTCGATTTGGAAAGTATGGGGATGGATGAAATCGAGTGCAACGGCAACGGCAATACAGTTTGGAGCAAAGACAAAGAACTATATCTTGACTCCGGCTTGCACAAATGATATCGCAACAGTAACACTCACTTGCTCTGGAAGTTACACTGTTGCTTTGTGGGATCCTTCTACCGATCAACTTATAACGGGTATGGTAATAAAGAATACCACAAGTGGAACAGCCGGCAATGGAACCCTTACATTTACTTTGCCAGCAGGTTACAAGCAGGTTAAAATAATCTCGACTCGTACAGAGGCTGGTACAGGTATTACCGGCAGCAATGCTGCGACTTATATTCAGAAAATCGTTGTAACAAGCAAATGATCTTCGGGTAGTGGGGCAGGAGGGGAGGTAACCCCTCCTGCCACGGACCCTGATGAGGGTTCGACCACGGACCCGACCCAGGGATCAACATCGCCGACTGAAAGTTGGCTCGAATTGCCGGCCGAGGATAAGGGCGTGCTATATCCCAATGCCGTGGAACTGAAGGTGGAGTCGAATGGCGAGCATAACTATACCGCCTACTACGACAAATCGACATATACTTCGATGTGGGTGGCATATCCGCTCGAGGCACGACATATGGGCTCCTATTCGCGCCCAAGTTCGTGGTCGTATAATCCATATTTGGAGACAAGCAACCAGGTGAATTTGTGCAGCCACTCCTACAACGACAACTACTCGCGCGGACACCTTATCCCTAACGCCTCGCGTAACGGAATACAGGCTATGCAGTTGCAGACATTCTATGTCACCAACTCGGTACCGCAGATTCAAGACAGCTTCAATGGCGGAATATGGAACTCGCTTGAGCAAGCCATACAAAGTGTTGCCGAGAGTCAAACCCTCTATGTCGTAACGGGTGTGGCCTTCAATAAGGTGGGCGAAACAAAGTCGATAACCTACACTACGGCAAAGGATGACACCAAGAGTGTCCCCGTGCCAAACTACTTCTACAAGGTGGTCTTGAAGGTTACAAAGGACAGCAATGGCGCGGTCACTTCAGCCTCGACAGTGGGCTTTTGGTTTGAGCATAAAACCTACTCGGGTAGCTATGCAAACTATGCCGTTTCGGTGGATCAGGTTGAACAGTGGACTGGCTTTGATTTCTTTGCAAATCTCCCCGATGCGGTGGAGCGTGCAGCCGAGACAAATGCAAGTTGGACAGCGTTCTAATCCACGCCAACCAATATCAGAATAAGAAATTGGGTATCGAACGGTACCCAATTTTTTGTGTCAATACACATTTCGTTATGAAACGGTAACGATGTCGTAATACCAAGATAAGACCGCCCTGCATCCCTCTCTTATTCTTCGTTTTAGGGCATGAAAAAAGCCACGAATATCATTGTTGATATTCGTGGCTTTTTGTGTAGAGAAACGCTTACTGTGCGTACTCGAAATCGGTCTCGCCGTTGATTGGACAGTTGATGACGTTGTTTACGTACCACTTGTCGCCCTCCTTGGTCGAGATAAATACCAAGATGTGGAGATTTTCAGCCTCCCAAGTCTTCAACAATGGGAATGCGAAATCCTTCGATGCGGTAGTACCTGCCTCGATATAACCGAGATCCAAGCCCGAGAAATCCATCGGGTCGTTTGGCTGCTGGCAACGTACACGACGGATGCAGTTGTTGTGGTTGTTGAAGTTTACGCCCTCGCCCGGAACGATGCCTGCGGCAACAGACTGTGCACCAAAGATGTTGTCCTCCAAAAGAAGAGCACCGACGCGGAAATCTGCAGACTCCTTAGCCTTAACCAAGGTGTTGATTACAACATAGTTCTTGTCGGCGTGATACTCGGCATTCACTGCGATACCGCCCTTAACATCAACGCGGCTCAAAGCCTTATTCACCATACTTGCAACGTATGCCTCGTTCGAGTATACAGGAGAGGTATTCTTGACCATATCGACAACGAGGTTAGGGTAACCTGTAATACCGAATGCGTCGTCGATTGTCTTGCCCTCGGTCATCAATGCAGGGTCGTTACCTGCAAACGAGCCGATATGTGCCGCTGCAATAGCGATGTTATTCTTGTATGTGTCGTTCTTGCTGATACCATACAAGGCGTTAATCATATTAGGGCAATATTGGCAACCTGTACCCGTGAACTGAAGGAGCAAAACGCGACGGTTGAAGTTGAGTTTTGCAGGGTTGTTATCGGTTGGCAATGCAGGTGCTGCAGGTGGGGTAGCAATAACCGAAATTGCAGTATAGCCCTTTGTCATCTCTGCTCCATACTCAGCCCAGAACTTGAATGTTCCACGTGTTGTCGATGTGAACTTGTTGCCCTCGATTGGGTTGTCGTTCTCGTCGTAGATGGTGTAACCGCTGGTCAAAACTGTTCCGTTGTAGGTTACGTAGAATGTAGCACAATCCTCGCCATCGTCATAGATGTCGTACTTGTCCGCCTCGAGGATAAGTCCTTCGTTTGTAGAATTGCTGTCGTCGCCACCATCAGGCAAGCAACCTACGAAGAGCATTGCGCCAAGGCAGAGAAGAGCAAATGTTTTCAATGTTTTCATATTATTTCCTTTTTTGTTAAAATTTTTCTCTCTTTAGAACGATGATGTCAGCATGAGGTTCACACCCGTATAGGCAGGCGAGTAACGGCACACACCTCCCGAGCAGATGTAGCCTGCGCGGTTGCGACCATAACTTAACTGTACGCGCGTACGGTTATGCGTGTAGCTGAAACCTCCGTTGTAATAGTGGGTTTTGCTGTAACCGAAGTTGTACATATCCTGTACATATACGCTCCAACTTGGTGCAAAGTTGAACTCTACGAGTCCGGCCACCCAGTCACCTTCGCTGTGTATGCCGTCCCACTCGCTCTGGCTGTCGCCCGAAAGGAGGTATTGCACCTCGAATCGCAACGAAGCCTTGCGGTTGAACTTATGGGTCACATCGGCAACAAAGATATGTGCCTGATGATCCATATTGTCTTGGTAGGAGTAGAGCAGGAGTGTCTTCCACTTCTTGTTCCACTGACGCTCGACATCCACATTGATATCGCGCCACAAGAGCTGTCGCTTGCCGCTCGATATCGATGGATTGAGTGTGTAGAACGTCGAGAAGTTGGCGTGGAAATTCCAATAGCGATAGCGATTCTCCTTGCTGCGATACGAGTAGCAGAGATCCACCTGTCCGCCCAACTCTCCGTTTATAGCCACCTGATAAGGGTTGAGGTTTGCCAACATATAGGTATATTGGCGAGTGAGTGCAGGAAGGTAGTTGATGGTGTTGCCCGTGCCCTTTGTGAACATATCAATCGCTGTACGCATGTGGCTCAACGCACGGAAAGTACCCATAACGCTGAATGTCTTGTAGTTGTAACCTACCTCACCGAGTGCAGCCCAACCCTTATTGGCGATAGGATTGTCCACATCGGTTACATCTGCTCCTTTGTGAACATACTCACCACGCAGGGTCAGTCCGCTCCAACCAAAGTTCAAGCGGCCCGAGTACATATTAAGGTTTGGCTTGATACCATATTGCTCGAGGTATGGCAGCAAGAACTCAGGTGCCTGTGTCAGCTTTTCGTAGCGATTGACATACGAACCCTCCACATTGAAGGTGATGGCCGAAGCCTTCATAATATCAGCCAGCGACACCGACAAGTCGGCACCACGCACCCAAGTCTTCGAGTACTCGGTGTAGAGTCGTGGACGACCATACATAGCCCTGAGCGACACGTAGCGACCAAAGTTATAGCCTGCACGCACACCCTCCAACGAGTTGTTCAAACCGAGTTGACGATCCTCGAACGAGCGGAAGATAAGACCATTTCCGTATTGGTCGAAGATGTCGCCCACCAAGAATTCGAAATTCTTGTCGCGCCACTCGATATACTTCGATGCAAGGTAGAACTTGTAGCCGTCAGCCAACTCCTCGTAGCCAATCAATGCAGGCAGGTAGGCGTTCATCTGAACACCTGCCGAGAAGCGACCATTCGAGTAGTCCACCTTGATATAGTTGTTCGAACCGAAACGGTCTTCGGGACGCTCAATTTTCTTATCGGGCGTATATAGTATCGAGGAGGATTCTACGCTTCCCGACACCTGACCACTGCCCACCGCCTTCTGTGCCGAAGCCGAGAGGGTTATGAGTCCGATACCCAATAGTAAGAGAGTTAATCGCTTCATCCTTTACTTCTTCTTTTTCTGACCCTTCTTCAACTCTACAACCTTGTCGAACAATACCTGCTCGCTACCAGGTGTGTATCCCGAGTGCGAATATACGATGTTACCGTTGGCATCAACCACAAACGACTGCGGAGTGAGTGATACGTTCATAGCGCGCTTAAGATCCTGGTTCTCGTCATATACGCAAACGAAATCCCAACCGCGCGACGATGCGATAGCCTTTGCCGAAGCCTACAAACGTGCGTCATCAACCGATACGGCAACCACTACAACGTCAGCCTCCTCGCGCCACTCAGGCAGAGCATCGTTCATAGCGTTCAACTCCTGAATACAAGGCTTGCAGGCGATAGACCAGTAGGCGATAATCATCGGCTTGCCCTGTGCGAGTGTGCGGATCGAAACGACCTTACCTTGTGCGGTTTCGACCTTTACGTCAGGTAACTGCTGTGCCGAGGCTGCAATAGTTGCGAGCACTAAGCACATCAAGCTCAAAATCTTTTTCATAAACGATTTGTTATTAGAGCGTTACTTGTGATTTTATAATTCTTTCCCAAAAAATCGCAACAAGGAGCCACGTTGCAAAGCCGAGGCCCCTTGTACACGATGATTGTCTTTTACTTCTGAACTGTAGGGCGGAACTTCTTCATCATCTTCTCCATACCCTGACGAGTCTGCTCAGGTGTAACCTGCTTAACGTTGGCAACTGTAGCCTTCACTCTCTTTGGCTGTGGACGAAGTGCTGTTGCACCGTAGGTTCTCTGGCTGTTGATACCCGAGTATTTAACGTTTGTAGGAACAACCTTCTTGCCACCTGCTGCAGAGAACTTAGTCGAAGTAGGAGTTGCCTCGGTCCAACCACGAGTCAATGTAACCTCCGATACGATGTGGTTGTTGTAGAATACAATCTGACCACCATTGTCGTAAATTACGTTAGGGTACATTGGTGTAGGGGTGTAGATGATGTTGCCATCAGCATCTGTCTTAGGCTTACCGTTCTCGTCTACCTCGTAGAAGTTTACTACGAATGGCTTGAGAGTAACGGTGTTCTTGTCGTCCGAAACCTCGACTTCGATGCACATCGACTCGACGCTGTCAGGGTTAGCCTGATCGTATGCGAACGCATACTTCGAGTCGTAGTTAGCACCGCAGAGGTAGTGGTTCGAACCGTTGAACCAGCAAGTCAATGGTGGAACGCGGTTCCAGTTTACAGGGATGAAGATCTTACCCTCCTTGTTTGTCTCCAAGAACCACTTTGGACCGAAGTCGTGGAAGAGATAGCTTACAGTTGACGAGTTGTAGTCCTCCATGAGGAAGAGATCCCATGGCGAAGCTGTGCTGAGCTGACGCGAATCGTCAATAGCCCATCCCTGGCAAAGAACTCGGTTCTGACCCTTGATGCGCTCGTTGTAGGTCTTAACCAACATATTGTACTCTGCAAGATAGCCGTCGGCAGCTACGCGGTTTACACCAAGGCTCTCGAAGAGTGCGTACTGCTGCTCGGTGAGGCTCTTGTCCTCCTCCAAGTCACCAATCGAAACCTTCCAGCTTCTCTGTGAGCCATTGTCGAACTCTTGAGTCTCGTTGTTGTATGTCTTAACGGTTGCAGTTGCAGTCCATACGCCCTTCAACGAGTTGAGCACGGTCATATCGTAAGCCTCTGCAGCCTGCTCAACCATCGACTTGGCAGTTGCATAACCAGGTGCGCTTTCGCTATCAGGGTTGCTCTGGCGACCCTCGGAGTTCCAAGCCATAAATGCTGCGGTGAACTCGCTGTTCTCCAATACGTCGAACTCGATCTCGGCACCTGCATCCGAGTTGATCAGATCTACATCGCTACTGCTGAGCTGGTATCCAGGGATTCCGGCATTCATCTTAACCATATCTGTATAAGTGTAGTTGTTAGCCGTCATAAATGCAGCAAACTCACGCGCGTAGTTGGCAACGAACGAAACAACGTCCACAGGGTTTGTTCTCCAGTTAGGGTTCTTCACGTTGAAGGCAACCTTCCAAGGCGAGTATGGTTCAACAGCTGTTACAACCAACTCAGGCTCAGGCAATGAGTAATCCTTGAGCGAGAATGTGATGTGCTGGAAATTCTGAGCCGACATATCAGGGTAGAAATCGCCGTCATCACCTGTGCGCTTACCAACAGCGTTCAAGACGATGTGGTATCTCTTACCTGCCTTAGGCTCTACGAAGTAGTCGCTGAGGTTGATCTTCTTAGGACCCTCCGATGCATAGAAGTATCCGATGCCGAAGTATCCACCAACCTCCGAAGTTGTGAACCACTGCCACAAGCTCTCATCACCTGCCAAGTAAGTGGTGGTGATATCGCGGTATCCCTGCTTGTACTCGTTAGTATCCTCGTAGATACCGTACAGGTACATATAGGTCTGATTGTCAGGGGTGAAGGTGATGCTGCCATCCTTTGGCGAGAGATTGTCGAGAGAGATTTCTACAGTGCCATTGAACTTCTCAGGACCAGGGAGACGAAGCTCTACCTTTCTCCACCAAGCACCCTCGTGCCAGAAGTCGTTAGCATCGACGCTTGGTGTAGAGCCACCGCCCATACCCATATCAGGAAGACCGCCGTTGCTTGTTGCATTGTAGTATGCCTCCATATCGTATGGGTACCAATACCAACCCGGACCCCATCCCCAGTTGATGGTAGGGTGCTTCTTGTCGCACGACTCAATCTTGTGATCGGCATTTGCGCCATCCTCATAGTCACCAAGGTCGCAGTCTGCGTAATCGACCTCCGACATAAGGAGAATGAGTGGCTCACCAGGCTGGAACTCGTAGTAGTACTGGATAGGAGCAGCTTCGCCGGTCTCTACCTCAGGCGAATCCTTGCTAACCTCTATGCAGCTATTGTAACCTACGACGTAGTAGCCAATCTCGCCCTTTGAGTTACGGCGGTAAGCGTTGTAGTGGTTGATCTCGAGCAATGTGTCGCGCTCAAAGAGGAATGCAGGACGCACATAATCGCAGTTGTGCAACATCTGTGGAATAGGAGGGTTGCCGTAGTATGCGAAGGTTGCGATGTTCGACACACCCCACTTAACGCGACGGTTTTTTGCCTTTACCTCAGCTGGGAATGTTACATATACGTCCATACCCTCGTAGCTTTGACGGAGAACTGCTACATCGTCGTCGGCATACTTCTCAGGAGTAACGAACTCTACCGAGAATACCTGACCGTCGTTGTAGTACTTGTTGTTCGCAATAGCTGCGATGTAAACGATGAAGGTCTTGTTACGGTCGAGTCCCTCGTTACCCGAGAGGTGGAGGTTGTTGATGCTCTCGCCGCCCTCGAATACCTTACCCTTGCGGAATATGATGGCCGCACTTGGGTTTGCAATCTGACCTGCCAAGATAGGATTCTTGTTAGAGTCGTAGCCGCTAACGAAATACTTGTCGCCATTCTCGTCTACGTAGATCTCTCTAACGTAGCAAGCGATTTTGTCTAAGTTTTGAGCCTTTACGGGGATATCAACCGATACGGCGTTATTCACAACCGCATCACCCGTAATCTCAAAAGATGGATCGCCACCTAAACCGCCATTTGGCGTAGGGACGCACGATGGGGTAAATGCGCCAATGAGGGCAATTACTCCACACACGATGAGTGATTTAAAGATGTTTTTCATAAAAATTTTATTTGGTGTTTGAAATAAAATATTCTATATCGGGGTGCAAGTTACGAATAATTTTTTAGAATTTTATGTTTTTCGAACATTTTCTTCGTGCCCGCAGCGTAATACGCGTGCGAAGCTTTTTTATTGCGAATAAATATGCAACATTCCAAGAAAAATTCCCTGCCGAATTTTGTTAGGCAGGGAACGTCTCATAACGGTGATAAATCTCTATTTTTTGTACTCTTCTACGCCTTTATGCAAAAAATCGACAAAGCCTTGAACAGACAAATCGTAACCGCGAGGATCGCACAAAATCTTACCATCCTTGCCCTGCAAGACGTAGTAAGGCTGTGCATTTACACCGAAGCGCGTGAGTGCGTAGTCGGCATTTACCTTGCCCAAGGTCTTCAAAACCTTGCCATTCTCGGCTGTCACCCAATCGCTCTCGGGAAGAGGCATCTTGTCATCGGTATAGAGTGCCACGATTACATACTCGTCGCGCAAAATCTGTTGTACCGCAGGGTCTGCCCAAACGCGTGCCTCCATCTCGCGACAGTTTACGCATCCGTGACCTGTAAAATCGATAAATATCGGTTTTCCTACTTTAGCGGCATACGCCTCTGCCTCCTTCATATCGAAGAACCCCTTCAATCCGTGTGGAAGGTGCAGGATGTCGCTATATTTTGCATTGTTGATATCAACCTCGCCATTGTTTGATGTGGCTGCGGGGGCATATTTCTCGATTACGAAGTCCTGCGAAGAGAGTGGTGGCAAATAGCCCGACAGAGCCTTCAGCGGCGCACCCCACATTCCGGGAATCATATATACGACAAATGTAAATACTCCTATCGCTAACGCCAAACGACCTACGCTGAGGTGCTTAACATCGCTGTCGTGAGCAAACTTGATCTTGCCCAAAAGATAGAGTCCGAGCAACGAGAACACCACGATCCAGATGGCGAGATATACCTCGCGGTCAAGCAGATTCCAGTGGTAAACCTGGTCGGCAACGCTGAGGAACTTAAATCCGAGTGCCACCTCCACAAATCCGAGAACGACCTTCACCGAGTTGAGCCAACCGCCACTCTTTGGCAACTTCTGCAACAGTGATGGGAAGAATGCAAAGAGCGTAAACGGAAGAGCAAAGGCGGTTGAGAACGCCAGCATTGTGATAATTGGCGACCACACCTCGCCCGATGTCGATTTGATAAGCACCGAACCCACGATTGGTCCTGTGCAAGAGAAAGATACAAGCACAAGAGTCAGCGCCATAAAGAAGATGCCACCGATGCCGCCCTTGTCTGATTTGGCATCGCTCTTGTTTACGAGCGCACTCGGCATAGTGATCTCGAATGCACCGAAGAACGAGGCGGCAAATATCATAAATACGACGAAGAATACGATATTTGGTAACCAGTGTGTAGCCAACCAATTGAAGATGTCGGCAGTTACGGCATCACCGCCCGCTACGCGCGTAATAATAATAAGTATAGCGATAGGTAATGTGTAGAGTGCAATGATGAACAAACCATAAAGCGAGGCGTTGATTCGTCCGCGAGCTGCCGATCCGCTATTCTTCATAAAGAACGATACCGTCATCGGTACCATCGGGAATACGCAAGGGGTGAGCAGAGCCGCAAAACCCCACAATATCGCCTCGATAATGAGCGACCACAACGATCCGCTGCCTGCAGCATCCTTCACCTCTTTAATCTCCGATCCCGATGCCGAAGCGTTGCCCAAGGTTACCACAATCTCCTCGGTTGTCGGTGAAAGACAACTGCCCAAGTTGCAGGCCTGGTACGAAATAGCGGCCTTAACCTCTCCGCCTTCGCCCGTAAGCTTGAAGTCCTGCTCAAAGAGAGCCTCCTTTTCGTAGTGCCCCTCCTCAAATTCTGGCATAAATTCATTCTTCTCGTACTTGGCCTTCGAGAGTGCGCGCAACTCGCTCTCTGTCGAAATACCCTCGCTCGGCTCGAACTTAAACTCGGTAGGGTTGAATGCCTTAGCAGGATCTGTTACATAGATGTGCCAGCCATCCTCTATCACGGCTTTGAACTCTATGGTGTAGAGTCCGTCACCTTTTTCCGATACGGAGTGTGTCCATTTTACAGGATTCTCCGTCTGTGCCAACAAACTCATTGGTATCAGACAGAGCAATGTTAATAGAAAGTTTCGTAAAATCTTCATACTATTTAATTTGAAATTTTGTTTTCAGTTTTTAATGAAATCCACCACTTGCCACTCATCGCACGATTCGCGATTTGCCTGCTTAAAGTCCAATTTCTTGGCTTTGTTGGCGAGTATGGTGACATCTTCTGCCAAAAATCCGCTCATTATAAGGTGTCCGCCACTCGATAGCGTTGCAGCGTATGCCTCCATATCGGCAAGCAAAATATTTCGGTTTATGTTGGCGAGGACAATGTCGAATTTCCTGCCGACAATTGCACTCGCATTGCCACATACCGATTCTATCACTGTGTTGCAATCGTTGTAGCTGATGTTCTCGCGAACGCTCTCCTCTGCCATGTCGTCAATCTCGACTGCCATGACACTCTTTGCGCCAAGCTTTGCCGCTACAATAGCCAAAACACCTGTGCCACTTCCCATATCGAGAATATCTTTTCCGCTGACCTCGATGCCGAGCAGCGACTCGATCATTAGGCGTGTTGTGTGGTGGTGTCCCGTGCCGAACGACATCTTGGGCTGGATTATGACCTCCATACCCGGGAAGTCGGGGCGAGCCTTGTGGAATGGGGCTCGAATAAGCACTCTGTTGCCGATCTCGACCTCTTTGAAGTTGCTCTCCCAAAGAGCATTCCAATTTTGTTGCTCAATCTCTTCGAAGTAGAAATCCAAAATGCCCTCGTTGTGGAGCATATCTTCGATGCTGTCGCGCGACTCCTCGAACTCCGTTACGGGTATGTAGCCATTGAGCAGACCGTCCGAATAGTCGAAGCTCTCGAACGGAAAGTCGGAAAGATAGGCGACAAGAATATCGCCCTGCTCCTCGGAGGTCTGTATGGATAACTTCGTGTAAGTTGCCATAAATTACTCTACATATAGCACCAAACCCTTCAGGTATTCGCCCTCGGGGTGATAGATGTTGATAGGGTGGTCGGTAGGCTGTGTCAGTTGGTGAAGGATGCGCACCTTACGTCCTGCAATGGCTGCAGCCGTAAATACGGTAGTGCGGAAGAGCTCCTTCGATACTGCCTGCGAGCAGGAGAATGTAAAGAGGATACCGCCGCTCTTAATCTGCGATAGTGCGCGGGCATTGAGTCGCTTATATCCCTGCATAGCATTTCCCAATACTTTGTGGTGTTTGGCAAATGCCGGTGGGTCGAGAATAATCATATCGTACTTCTCGCCAATATCTTTCAGGTATTCCACCGCATCGCAAGCCAATGAGGTGTGTGGCGCCTCCTCGCCAAAGTTTAGACGTATATTCTCATCAACGAGTCGTACGGCTCGTTCCGATGCATCAATCGAACACACCTCCTTCGCTCCTCCTGCCAAGGCGTAGACCGAGAAACCTCCCGTATAGCAGAAGGTATTAAGCACCTTAC
>JAZNHC010000096.1:0-15176 GCA_045576755.1 Alistipes sp. | reverse complement strand
ATATCCTCCTCGTAGTTGGTGTAGTCGATATTCTTCACATCGTAAATCTTGCCTACGGTCGAAACATTGAAGAACGATTGGTTAAGACCATTTTCAGGCACATTGCGTGGGAAGTTCTTTGCCGAGCGTACATCCTCGTAGTTGATAGGGAAGGTGATTGGAAGGTGTCCGCTTGGCGATACACGACCAATGAGTACATCGGCAACCGAGTTACCACCCTCCTGGCCCGGCATCCAGCAGCAGAGGATACCATCGACCTTGTCACGCCACGAAGCGACCTCTATTGGCGAGCAGATATTCAAAACTACGATAACCTTTTTGCCCACCTTGTGAAACTCGCGGCATACGGCTGTAAGCAGGGCCTCCTCGTCTGGACAGAGGAGGAAGTCGCGCTCGATGTAGCGATCGAAAGCCTCGGCAGAGTTACGACCAATGGTTACGATAGCAATCTCTGCATCCGACTTTGCAGCGTCGATAATCGCTGCGTGGGGCTTCTGCAACTCGTTTGGACGGAGTGCATACTGATACCACTTGCGAGGTTTGATGTGCGGAGCAAGACGCTTGTTTTCCGATGCGATATGCTTTTTGTAGAGATTGTCGAGTGGCTCGTAGAGAGTGAAACCGTTGTCGACAAGACCTTGGCGGAGATCCACCACATAAGGGCGATTTACATTTCCCGAACCTGCACCACCGGCGATAAAGTTGTAGGCGGTAGAGCCGAAAAGAGCCACCTTGCGCTCCTTTAATGGGAGTGTAGATGCTCTATTTTTCAGGAGTACGAAACCCTCGGCTGCAACCTCGCGTGTGAGCTTGGCGTGAGCCTCCATATCGGGTTTGTTCGAGAACTTGTAACCCTGGTAGCGAGGGGTGCGAACGACGAGTTCGAGCATGCGACGCACACACTTGTCGAGGTCAGCTTCGGCGAGTTTGCCGCTGCGAACACCCTCGACAATCTCTTTGTACTGCCCATATTTGCCCGGCATGAGGAGGTCGTTGCCCGCAGCAATCTGACCTACCGGATCGTAGCCGCCACCCCAATCGGTCATTACCAAACCCTGGAAGCCCCACTCGTCGCGGAGAATATCCTCCAAAAGTCCCGGATCCTCGGATGCGTGGCGACCATTGATGTAGTTGTAGGAGGTCATAATTGTCCACGGCTGCGACTCCCTGACGGCAATCTCGAAGTTGCGCAGATAGATCTCGCGCAAAGCTCGCAACGAAAGGCGCGAGTCGTTTGCCAAGCGATTGATCTCCTGATTATTAACTGCAAAGTGTTTGAGTGATGTTCCCACGCCGTTGCTCTCCACACCATTAATCATTGCGGCAGCGGTCTTGCCCGTGGGGAGCGGATCCTCCGAGTAGTACTCGAAGTTGCGACCGCACAACGGGTTGCGCATAATGTTGGCACCTGGCGCGAGTAGTACATCCACACCATACTCTTTCACCTCCTGACCTATGGCTGCTCCTACGTTGTAGATAATCTCGTCGTTCCAAGTCGATGCGAGGTGAATACCCACAGGAAATCCGGTGCAGTAGTAGGTTTGGCTGTCGCCCTCACGAGTAGGGTTGATGCGCAAGCCGGCAGGGCCGTCGGCGACTACCACCGGCGGAATACCGAGGCGCGGAACGGGGTAGGTTGTACCGGCTGCTCCAGGAATAATCTTACGGGTGTAGCCTACCTCTCCGGCAGCCTCCTTGTTGTCGCTCATTCGTGCTCCGACAACGAGGTGGGCCTTCTCCTCGAGAGTCAGCTCCTTGATTATCTGGTCGATGTTGTCGGGGGTGAGTTTAAGGGGTGTAGCAGCGTATGCCGATACGGCGAGAATTGTTGCAAAGCAACAAACGATAAGTTTTTTCATACAGAATAGTTTATTTTTGTTAATAAGTTACACCTTTAAAAATATCTTCTTTCGGTAGAGGAAGTAGAGTAAAAGCCAACATACTGCCACATATCCCGCTTTGAGTAGGAGCGTTCCCCACTCCTCGGGCAGAGCATTCGCCACACCTCCGAGGAAGAATTTGTTTATATGGCTGAATGAGATAACCTTCTGTGCCATGTAGATAGTTATGGAGTTTACGCCGATAACCTGGAATGGGAGCGACCAACGGCTCCAGCCTCGCACATCTATAAGGTAGTAGAAGAGTGCGAACATCGCAAGGCTGTAGGCACCAACCACCAATACGAATGAGCTTGTCCAGAGATTCTTGTTAATCGGAAATACAAGGCTCCACAATAGGCCTAACGCCAACATTGCGACGGCTGCCACGAACATTGAGAGTGACTTGCGATTGCCCGAGTGCTGCTCGCTACGAACATACTCACCTGTGAAGATACCGAGCAGTGCGGTTACAATGGCAGGAATGGTCGAAAACAACCCTTCGGGGTCGAAGATGTTGCCGTTGTAGAGTCGGCCCGGGGTAATAAGGCGGTCGATATAGCCAACTATCGAGCCCTGCATCGAGAGTGGGTCTGCACCCTCGACATCGGGAGCCGGGATATATCCAACCACAAGCCAATAGCCCAACAATATCACTCCGCAAATGGTGGCACGAGTCTTCCAGCCGAAGTTTATATAGAGCACCGCCGCAATGGCCCATGCAATACCGATTCGCCCCAAGACGCTACATACTCGCAAGTTTTCGAAGTTGAACTTGAGAAGTCCGTTATAGATGAGTCCGAACAGGAAGAGAACTACTGCACGACGCACAATTTTCAGGTAGATCTGACTACGAGTAGCCCCCGTTGAGCACTGCTTGGCGTACGAAAACGGAAATGATAGGCCCGCCAGGAAGAGAAACAATGGAAAGATGGTGTCGTGGTGGGCAAAACCGTGCCACTTCACATGATGCATTGTCTGTGCAAGCCAGCACTCCGAGCCGTTTGGGAATAGCGAACAGAGTGCAACAACAAGGCCTGAGAAACCCATAATGAAGAGCATGTCGAAGCCTCGCAGGGCGTCAATAGATTGAAGTCTTTGGTTGGTTTTCATTACTTTCGATGGTTCCAAATTTCTACAAAGATAACAAAAAAATATCATTTAACCCTTAAATCCTCTCATTTGGACTTAAAAACTAAAAGTTTTTTCTATCTTTGCAACTTGGTATGTGTGCGCATATGCACATATCCGTGAGAACTATGCTCGAAAAACTCGCAAAACAGACGGCTATCTATGGTATCAGCACCATTCTCGGCAGAATGCTGAGCTACCTGCTGACACCGTTCTATACCCGAATATTCGGTGTCGAGTCGTACGGTATCATAACCGATGTCTATGCGCTGATCCCGTTTGCGCTGGTGGTGCTGACTATGGGTATGGAGTCGAGCTACTTTCGCTTTGCTGCCAAGGCAGAGGCGGAAGGGGGTAATGTCGAGCAGAACAAGCGCAAACTCTTCGCTACAACCTGGGGCATAACATCGTTGGCAGCGGTGCTGTTCTTTGTGGTGGTGGCGCTGTTCCGTAACGAGGCTTCGGCTCTGATGGGCGAGGTCTATGCGGCAAATCCTCTCTACGTTGTCACCGTGGCGGCAATCGTTATGATGGATGTTATGGCGTGCATACCTTTCTCGCGTTTGCGAGAGCAGGGTAAGGCTTTGACCTTTGTGCTACTCAAGCTGTTTAACATAGTCTTGCAGGTGGGGCTTGCATTCGCATTTTGGGGCGTGGGCTTGTTCGACTCGGAGTTTGGTGTAGGTTGGGCATTTGTGGCGAACTTGGCGGCAAGTACCATAACCCTCGTCGCTGTGATAGCCGCATCGGGACGCATAAGCCTGCGTATCGATTGGGCGCTGCTGCTTGTGATCTTCGGATATTCGTTACCGTTGCTTCTGTCGGGTGTGGCAGGTACGGCAAACGAATTTATCGATAGACAACTTATCAAATATCTCGTGCCGTCGGAGTCGTTGGCGCAACTCGGCATATATGGTGCTATCACCAAGATTGCTGTTGTTATGACGCTCTTTACGCAGATGTATCGCTTGGCTGCCGAGCCATTCTTTCTCTCAAACTTCAGCAAAGAGGACTTCAAGGAGATGAATGCTGCGGCATTGAAGTACTTTGTTATGGTGTCGATGTTCGTGTTTCTCGGCATCGCGCTCTATCGTGACGTGTTTGCGTTGATTGTGGGACGCGACTTCCGCGAGGGTATACATATTCTGCCAGTTGTGTTGGGTGCAAATATCCTGAGTGGAGTATGGCTCAACCTTTCATTCTGGTACAAGCGCGAGGAGAAGACGCGATTTGCGCTGTGGATCACCCTCACGGGATTGGTCTGCTCGGTGGGATTTGGCGCACTGCTTATTCCGAGAATGGGCTATTATGGTGCGGCGTGGAGTCGTTTTGCGGCAGAGGTTGTGATGGTGGTGGTGAGTGTTGTGCTCAATAGAATATACTATCCTACACCATACCAATTTGGTCGTATGGCAGAGTATATTGTCTTGGCATTGGCGATATTCTTTGTGGCGGAGTGGATCGAGCTGTCGAATGAATTGCTTCGCTATACGGTTTCGACAATATTTATCGTTATCTATCTGTGCTATGCCGTATGGCGCGAGAAGATAGATGTGAAGGCTATGTTAAATCACATTTTGAGGAGGGGTAGACGATGAGATTTTGCGATATAAAAGGACACGCCGAGCTTAAGAAGCGACTCGCCGCAGGTATCGACGGCGGACGTATCAGCCACGCACAACTCTTTGTGGGTGCGGCAGGTTCGGGTACTCTCGCTTTGGCGTTGGCATATACGCAGTATCTCCACTGCACCAACCGCCACGATGGCGACTCGTGCGGAGAGTGTCCGTCGTGTCGTCAGATCGAGAAGTTGGCACACCCCGACCTCCATTTAGTATTTCCTGTGAACAAACAGGGCAAGAAGCCTACAAACGGCTTGGTGGCAAACGATTTCATCGAGGAGTTTCGTGCATTGTGGGAGCGCACGGGTGGTTACTTCTCAGCGCAACAATGGTACGACTCACTCGACTTGGGCAAGACTTTGAAGGGTGTTATCGCTGTGCGCGAGGCGGAGGAGATGATTCGCAAACTCTCATTCAAATCCTTTGCGTCGCAGTATAAAACGATGCTTGTATGGCTGCCTGAAACGATGAACGAAAGGGCGGCAAATATGATACTCAAGATCTTGGAGGAGCCGTGGGAGGATACGATCTTTATCCTCGTGGCGGAGCAACCTGACAAGATACTTGGCACTATCCTTTCGCGTACGCAGGAGGTTACCGTGCCTCGCCTGACGGCGGAGGATTTGATGACGGAGATACGTCAAAGCGGTATCACCGACGAGGCGGAGGTGCGAAATATGGCGCGCTTGGCGTGTGGCGACTTGTTGCAACTACGACAGATCCTCTCGGGCGAGGAGGATGAGATAAGGAACGAGAATTTCAATCTCTTCCGCACGATGATGCGCCACTGCTATCTCAATAAGCACCTCGAACTGCTCATCTGGGCTGACGAGGTAGCGACACTCTCGCGTGAGCGGCAGATGGGACTTATGGCAGACTTTGCGCGATTGTTGCGCGAGGCGTATATTACCCACGCAGGGGCTTCGGCAGCGTCGTACCTGTGGGGCGAGGAGGCTGAGTTCTGTTCGAAGTTTTCGCCATATATCGGCTCGGAGAATATCGAGCCTATAGTGGCATTGTTGGAGGAGGCGTTGCGTCGTCTCAGGCAGAATGGCGATCCACGCATAGTATTCTCCTACTTTGCGTTGGCAACGAGCCGTTACATAAACTTCGGAAAGTGATGATGCACCGCGCCATAATACTTGCCGGAGGAGATATCGGGGATGTAGCCGCGCGTTTTGTCGAGGCAGAGCGACTCATGGCGGAGCGAGGTGTCAGAGTGGTGGCACGAAGCGGAAACTACTCGACTCAAGCGTGGGGATTTGAGAGCGAGAAGCTCTTTACGAATGCAGCGTGGGAGGTCGAAACTGCGTTGGAGGCGGAACAATTGCTCGATGTGTTGCAGGAGGTGGAGGCTCTGTTGGGGCGTGACCGTATTGCCGAGAGCGAGGTGAAGAGGCGCAAAGGTGCGAGGTATTGCTCGCGAACGCTCGATTTGGATATCCTCTTTTACGACGAGGAGCGTATCGAAACCGAGCGATTGAAGGTGCCTCACCCACTCATTATGGAGAGAGATTTTGTGATTGAGCCTACGTGCGAATTGCTGCGTTGCAGCAGAGCCGAGTTGGCACAAAAAATAGATAAGATTTATGCTTAGGGTATTGAGAAATATTGCGCTTGCTGCGGTTGTGGTGCTTACCATGACGGGGTGCTTCAAGAAGGTTACCACCGATACGACCTTGTGTATAAAGGTCTTGTCGGAGGCGGAGTCGGGTGGCGCAAGACTCCCTGCCGAGGGGTGCTATGGCTACATCTACTATATCGATTCCGAGGATTGGGCGATCTTATCCTACGAGGATGCTGCAGCAAAGTGTATCACCAATACGGTCACAGGTGAACAGCGTTCCGAACCGAATGGCGAGAGCGAACCTTATCTTCTTGAGGGTTCGTCGAACAACTACATTTCGATATTTCAGGATGAACCGCATGCTCTTGTGGTGGTGGTCTACCCCGAGAAGCAAATGTATGCATATATCTACCGCAGAACGGAGGCAGAGAATCTTCCGAATACATATTTGACACTCATATTCCATTCGTGGAAGACCTCGGACTATACTGAAGGCTCGAAAGATGGCTATAAGTGGAATGTGGTGGTACCCAAGACAACCGAATAACGATTTTTTTGAGAGGAGAGAATGACCAAAAGTTGTAAAATAGTTATACGCACGGCGATATTGCTGCTCTTTGGAGGGGCATTCTTTTCGCGTTGCGCCAATATTATGACCCCCGAAGGAGGACCTAAGGATACCATTCCGCCGGTAATTGTAAAGATTCTTCCGGGAAATTTCGCTACAAACTTCAAGGAGAAGAAGATATATATCGAATTCAACGAGTTTGTGCAGATCAAGGATCAGAACAAGGAGATGTTCACCTCGCCGGCGATGAAGAAGAATCCGTTGCTCACCGTTCGTGGCAAGGGTATCGTCATCACCATACGTGACACATTGCTGGAGAACACCACCTACGCCATCGATCTTGGCTCTGCCATTCGCGACAACAACGAGAGTAATCCGCTCAATGCAATGCGTTATGTCTTTTCGACGGGCGATAAGGTCGATTCGATGGTCTGCTCGGGATATACTGCCGATTCGTACAAGGCGGATAGTGTGAGCCGAACATTCATCTGGTTCTACATTGCCGATTCGTTGCCGAATACCCCGGGCTACGACTCGACAATTTTCAACCGCAAACCCGATGTGATAGCCCGCGCACAGAATAACGGTATCTTCATCGCGCAAAACCTCAAGCCCGTGAATTATCGCATCTACGCCATAGGCGACAAGAACGATAATCAGCTCTACGAGCCTGGTACCGATATGGTGGGACTGCTCGATACGGTGTACAACCCTGCCAATATGCCCGAGTTTGCCATCTGGTTCGACTCGTTGCGTATGTATCCGAGTGCTGAGCCTCAGCTCTACTTCCGTATGTTCACCGACAAGGCATTTGTAAATCAACGTTTGGTCGATGCACAGCGTCCCGAGCAGAAGAAGGCTCTGCTCTACTTCAATGCCGACTATCCGCGTATCGACTCGTTGGAGTTCGATAATATATCGGCTGACAAGATTTTGATCGATCCCCAGACTAATGGTCGCGATACGGTGGCGTTGTGGTTTAATGTTCCTGCCGAGCAACTGCCCGATACAATCAAGGGTAGGATAGTCTACTATCGTCACGACTCGTTGCGACAGCTCTCCAAGACTCGTGAGCCGTTGAAGCTTGCTTGGCGATTGGTCGAGACCAAGGAGGAGCAGAAGGAGCGTGAGCGTATAGAGAAGGAGAAGGCAAAGGCCGAGGCGGAGGGTAGGGAGTACAAGGACCCTAATGCCAAGAATCCGTTTGTGATGAAGATATCGGCGGGCAAGGAGGTCAATCCCGAGCGCGGCTTCGATATTGTTTTCGGCTCACCGGCTGTAAAATTTGACTCTACGGCGGTGGAGTTGGTTGTGGTAGCCGAGGATAAGAGTACGACACCTGTCGAGAAACATTTCGTGCGCGACACGATGAATATGTGCCGCTGGATGGTGCGAGTGCCGTGGAAGGAGAAGACCAACTACCGCCTCTACATCCCAAAAAAGACGATAACCGATGTCTATGGCTACGAGAACGACTCTACGGTGATGGAGTTTGCGACATTCGATCCCGAGAAGTTTGCAACCGTGTCGCTCAACGTCAGGGCGGAGGGTAATAGCAAATATATCCTCTTGCTCACCGACTCCTCGGGTAAGACTATGCAGGAGTTGAAGGATGTTGTGTCGGGCAAGTATCGTTTCAACTATGTTGCACCGGGCGATATCCGTCTGCGAATTATCGAGGATAAGAACGGCAATGGTCAGTGGGATGCAGGTGATGTCATCGCAGGATTGCAACCCGAACGAGCCGAGGCTTATTTCAACGATAGAGGCGAGGATCTCTTTACTACGAAGATGAATTGGGATTTCGAGATAAATATCGATATGAATAAGATATTTGTGCCGATGACTATGGAGAACCTTGTGAAGATGCTCGACGACAAGGAGGCTTCGCGTCTGCAGAAACTCTACGAGGAGTGGAAGAAGAAGCGTAGTGAGGCGAATAACAAGAACCAAAATCAGAGCCAAAACCAGAGTAGCGGTGGCGGTATGGGCTTTGGCGGAATGGCAGGAGGTCTGAAGAACGCAACGAGTACTTTTAGATAGAGGATGCAATGAAGAGACTTATCAAAATATCGACTTTAGTATTGGCACTCCTGACGGTGTTTGTTGTCGAGAGCTCGGCGCAACATACCATTGCCCTGACGGGTGGTACGGGATATGCTACGGCACGACCATATCCGGCGCAAGAGATGCGTCCGATATGGGGTACGTATCAGGCAGGTATCTCGTGGCGTTACTACTCGATGCCGCGTTTTATTGCCTGCTTCGGTATAGATGTCGAACTGTTGCAACGAGGCTTCTCATTTGCACCATACCCGAACAAATATGAGAGCAAGAAGGAGTACAGATACTACACCCGCAAGCTCAACTCGATAGTGATACCTATAGTGTGGCAACCTCACGCCTACCTCTTCAAGAAACATTTCAGAATATACTTGGAGGCGGCACCAACCTTCTCGTACAACTTTGCCTCTACGTTCTACAACGACGAGAAGCACAGTATCAACATAGACGGCTCGGTTGAGGCTCCAATCGGAGGCAAGTATGAATTCCGCCCTGAGCGCGATAACAGATTTTCGTTCGGATTGCGAGGAGGAGGTGGTTTCGATCTGATCTTTGGACAGTTCGAGTTCGGTGTGCGTGCAATGTATGACTTTGGCTACTCGGATATCCTGCGCAACCGTAATAAGTACTACGGCAATAATCTCGACTGCATAACCAAGCCTGGCGAGAATCCGTTCTATTACACACCACTTCGTTCGCCGCTTGATAACCTGACAATATCCCTGAAGTTGGGCTTCCGCATAGGCAAGGAGGTTTATGCTGAGTGGTTGTGGAAGCGACCTCCGTTCCCTAAACACAAGGAGGAGTTCAAATACGCATTGTAAGAGAGATTTATAACAAGAAGGCTAATGGCTAATGGCCGGCGGCTGATAGTAGAAGAAAAAGATATGGAGAATACACGACAAGAGAAGATTGCAAAACAGATTCAACGCGACATAGCCGAGATTTTTCAGCGCGACATAGCCGAGTCGCTACGCGGAGTACTCGTAACCGTTACAGCAGTGCGCGTATCGCCCGATTTGGGCTATGCCAAGATATATGACAGCGTCTTTCCGTTCGACAAGGCGCAGATGACACTTGAGGTTATCGAGCAGCAAAACAAGCTGATTCGTGGCGCGCTCGGACGCCGTATGCGCCACCAGGTAAAGATTATCCCCGAGTTGCAGTTCTTCATCGACGATTCACTCGAGTATATCGAAAATATCGATTCGCTGTTGAAGAAGTAGCGGATAAAACAACGCCTTTGCGTTATGCAGTGGAGATTCGCTCTGAAATACCTCGTTTCGCGTAAGTCGCACTCGGTGATAAACATCATCGCTACGGTCAGTCTGTTGGCTGTGGTGGTGCCGGTGGCGGCTATGGTGATACTCCTCTCGGTCTTCAACGGCTTCGAGTCGTTGGTGCGCGACCTCTACAAGGTTGTAGATGCCGATGTGGAGATTGTCGCTGACGGAGGATTTGACCTCTCCGATGCCGAGTTTCGTCAGAGTGTTGAGGGTGTCGAAGGTGTTGAGGCGATATCGTTTATTGTGGAGCGTCAAGCGATGCTTTCATATCGCGACAACAGAACGACGGTGTTGCTGCGTGGGGTAGATGAAAATTACAAGAGGGTAGTGCCTATCGAGGCATATACATCGCTCGGAAATTGCGAGGTGCAGTTGGGCGAGTTGGATAGATTGATGGTGGGTGAAGGTGTAGCTTACGAGCTTGGTGTCTACTCGATTGCGATGGGCGATATTGAGGTGTTTTCGTTGGGCGGAGGTTCCATAGGTTCGATTATGCCGATGATGTCAATGAGTAGCGAAACGCTCAATCTGTGTGGCACCTTTCTGATAGACCAACAACATGCAGCATCGTTCGCCTTGACATCGTTAAGGGCGGCAAGTCGCATTTTCAATCGCGAACGTGCCGACAAGGTGCTGCTGAAGGTGGCTGACGGCTATTCGCACCGCAAGGTTGCCGAGGCGTTGAGTCACCGAGTGGGCGATGGGTGTACGGTGACGCTGCGCGAGGATAAGAACGAGAGTTTCTACGCCATAATGCGCTACGAGAAGTGGGCGATATTCTTCGTGTCGTTGTTGGTGCTCATTATTGCCTCCCTGTCGATTATCGGCACGGTGGTAATCTTGATAATCGAGAAGCGCGAGGAGCAAAAGACACTTCTGTCGATAGGTGCAGACAACGCCTTTATCCGAGGAATATTTGTGCGCGAGGGGTTGCTGATATCGGGTATAGGTGGAGCGGTTGGTCTTGTGATAGGCGTGGCGGTGACGCTGTTGCAACAACGCTATGGATTTGTGAAGATGCCGAACAGCTCGTTCTTTGTCGAGAACTATCCCGTAGAGTTGCAGGTGGTGGATCTTGTGGTGATATTTGTGGCATTTGTGGCAGTAGCCTTGACGGTATCGATGGTGGCTACTTCGACAATGATAAAGAGAGAAAAATATGATTAAGAGAGCTATACATATTGTAGTGCTTGTGATGGCAATACTTGCGGTGGTGGGTTGCAGGCAGAAGAAGATTATTCCCGATGATACGCTTGCCGATATGTTTCACGATGCGTTTGTGACGAATGCCTATATTGGTGAGGAGCGCGTGAACCTCGACTCGTTACAGGTCTACGAGGCGATCTTCGCTCGTTATGGCTACACCCAGCAAGATGTTATCTACACCATCGGCAATTTCTCGCGTCGTAAGAGTGCACGCCTGGGAACGGTTGTCGAGAAGGCCATCTCGCGCCTCGAGGAGGAGAGTAAGATTTATGTCAATAAGGTGGTGATACTCGATACGATTAAGAACGTTGCGACACGCACATTTACTGAGGTTATCTATCGCGACTCTGTCATCAGGGCGAGCAAACGAGCCGATTCTACCGCCCTGCAGATTAGAATAGCTCCTGCTCCTAAGGGCGAGTACACCATAACATACAACTACAAGTGCGAGGGTGACTTGGAAAAACATCCTCGAAGGATGGAGGCATATTTCGAGGACGAGTCGGGCTTCCGCCACGGCTATGCCTCGGCATCGTTGCGCAATCAGGGTGTGCTCAATCGTACCATCATTGCACGTGAAGACGAGAGTTGTATGATCCTCAACCTCGGCGAGATCGAGAAGAAGAAGGATAAACGCTATCCGAAAAATCAGAGTGTCGTGGTTCGCAACTTGAAGATTGTACATAAATTGAAGCCCGAGGATGCCGTAGAGAAACTCTTCGAGCAATATGTAGATGTTAAAATTTTCGTCGATGGATTTCCATTTAAGAAAGATAGCCTCGCACTATCTCCTGACTCCACAAGGGTTTCAACCACGTCCGCTCGTAACCGTTAAGGTGTCGGCGGATGGCAGTCACGAGATCGTTTCGGTTGAGCAATATGCAGGCGGGCTTGATTCTATGGCGGGGGTTGAGTTCTACTCGGGCATACTTTGTGCCGGTTTTGTGAACGCCCATTCGCATCTCGAACTCTCGTATCTGCACGGAGCCATTGCCGAGCACGGAGGCTTTGCCGCCTTTGCCGAGAATATGGGCAAGGTGCGTGGTGCCTTCTCGGAGGAGGAGCGTCTGAGGGCTATCAGCGAGGAGGATGAACGTATGTGGCAAGAGGGTATAGATGCCGTTGGAGATATTGTAAATGGTGTAACATCGTTTGCAACAAAGGCGACAAGCCGTATCTTCTATCACAGTTTTGCCGAGATTTTCGGACTTCGCAAATGCAATATCGAACTGTTGCGCGAACTGTTGCGCTTTCCCCGTACTTCGCTTACGCCTCACTCG
This sequence comes from Alistipes sp., assembly GCA_045576755.1. Lineage (GTDB taxonomy): Bacteria > Bacteroidota > Bacteroidia > Bacteroidales > Rikenellaceae > Alistipes. The sequence goes on along the minus strand of JAZNHC010000096.1, from coordinate 2,575 downwards.
ACATATTCGGTACCCGACGCCCCTTTTTGCGAGGTCTGCACGATGGATGTGGAGTCACCCCTGTCGATACACCTCCTCGAAACCGAGGATGAGAGGGCGTTGTTCAAGGGCGAGGGCTCGTTGCACGATTGGTACGAGAAGGTGGGCTTCGAGTGCGATTTTCTCCACTATGGAGCACCGGCAGAGCGCATTGTGGCGTGTGTGCCAAAGGAGCGGAGTGTGTTGCTCGTTCACAACTGCGCCATAACACCGCACGATGTGGAGGTTGTGATGAATCACTTTACCGCACCTATTTATTGGGTGCTATGTCCGCGCTCGAATAGCTATATCTCGGGTATTGAGCCACAGAGCGTAGAGCTGTTACGTTCGTATGGCTCTAATATAAATATATGTATCGGAACCGACTCGCTCGCTTCGAATTGGTCGCTGTCGATGGTCGAGGAGTTGAAGATGTTTAGCAATATACCGCTTGACGAGTTGCTGCGGTGGGCTACAATCAATGGAGCGAAGGCGCTCGGCGTGGCAGATAAGCTCGGCTCGATAGAGGTGGGCAAGAGGAGCGGTATAATCAATCTTATGGGTGTGAATCTCGACGATTTTACACTTACATCGTCGTCGAAGGCGGTGCGAATATTGTAGATTTATGGCAGATAATAGCGAAAAGTGGAACAAAGCAGCAAAGGGCTTCAAGCAGTATATCCGCTTGGAGAAGGGCTTGTCGGAAAATACCGTCGAGGCATATATGCACGACTTTACTACCTTCGCGGCTTTTATTCTGCGCCAATACGATGTGCCACCGCACAAGGTCGAGCAATATATGGTGGAACGCTACCTGGGCTACCTCTTCGAGGAGTGCAAGCACGCTAAGGCGTCCCAGGCGCGAGAGTTGAGCGGAGTGAAGAGCTTCTACAACTATTTGTTGCTGAATGACAAGATTGAGCAGTCACCTACCGAGCTGATTACCACCCCTAAGCGCACGCGACATCTACCAGATGTGCTTACCGTCGAGGAGGTCGAGCAAATTATCAATTCGATACCTTTCGATACAGTAAAGGGCAGACGTGATAGGGCGATGTTGGAGCTGCTCTATTCATGTGGCTTGCGTGTTTCGGAGCTTACAGCTCTGCGCCTCTCGGACCTCTTCTTCGGCGAGGGCTATATCCGAGTTATGGGCAAGGGTAGCAAACAACGTTTGGTGCCTATCGGCAATGTGGCAAGAGAGCGAATAATGTTATATATGGATTGTCGAGAATCGAAGTCGGCGAAGGATAAGGATATACTCTTTCTGAATAATCGGGGCAGAGCTTTGACGCGAGTTATGGTCTTTACGATTATTCGTGGGGCGGTGGAGCGTGTCGGCATAGAGAAGACGGTCAGTCCTCACACCTTCCGCCACTCGTTTGCTACACATCTGTTAGCGGGCGGTGCGAGTATACGCCAGGTGCAGGAGATGCTCGGACACGAAAGCATCGAGACCACCGAGATATATACACACCTCGACTCTACACGCCTGCGCGAAACAATCGAGAAAATATCGTTGTAGCATATGTCACAATCAATGAAGGGATATAAGGCTCGTGGTGTGGTGCTATCGACAGTGAAATATGGCGATAGCTCTATGGTTGTGCAGATGCTGACCGATAAGTATGGACGCCAGAGCTATATGGTGCAGGGGGTGCGATCCTCGCGTGGTCGTGGTTCGAAGATGGCACTCTTTCAGCCACTTTTCTTGTTGCAGTTCGAGGGATTGGAGTCACCGCATAGCGACCTGCATAAGATGCGTGAGGTGCAGAACGATGTGGTTTTTAGGTCGTTGCCTTACGATATTCGAAAATCGACTATGGCGTTGTTTATGGCAGAGGTACTGTATCGTTTGGTTGGTGAGAGCGAGGCAAATGAACCACTATTCGACTTTGTCTACAATTCGGTTCGGGCGTTGGACGAAATAGATGAGGGTGTAGCGAACTTCCACCTCTGGTTTCTGGCAAATCTGAGTCGTTATCTCGGCTATTTTCCGGGCAATGAACATCGCAAAGGGTGGTGGTTCGATATGCGCGAGGGGTTGTATGTGGGAACAATGCCACTGCACGACCACACGATGAATGTGGATGAAGCGGAGCTGCTGCGCGATCTGACCGAGTGCGACTTGGAGTGCTTGGGCGAGATACCGCTCAACCGCGAGCAACGTGTAGCTATGCTCTCGCGCCTTGTTGAGTACTACTCACTCCACTTGGAGGCTATCCGCTCGGTGCGCTCTATCGAGATATTGCAAGAGGTGTTCTAAAATATATGGACTCTTATCGTGAATCTTAACTACTCACTTCTATTTCTGTAAGATTTTACTACCAATCCTACGCCTACAAAGATAGTGATGGCAAATAGTAGAGTGTCGAAGTGTAGCTTATCCAGCCCCATCAATACCGATAGTGTAATAGCAACAATAGGTTGGATATATGCGTAGATGCTCGTTACTGTAGGTGCAACATATCGCAAAGAGTAGTTTAGTAGCAAATTTGGAATATAGGTAGGCACAATAAGTACAAAGAGCGTTGCTACCACAATTTTGGTATCCATA
>JAZNHC010000095.1:0-31670 GCA_045576755.1 Alistipes sp. | reverse complement strand
CCATATCGTCAATTACGCCCATCTTGTTGTTGCGAGCAACTATGGCACGCCCTTCGCAGAACTCGCTTGCCCAAGTGTAGATGTAGGGAGTGATGTTGTTTCCTTCACTATCCACAAAACCGTATCGTTTGTAGCGGTATTGTCGTATTATGTTGCCCGATGGGCAGTGCTCCTCTCTGTTATAATTCTCATTCAGCCGAGGCAATGGATCCTTAAACTCTTCGAGTGCAGCGTCGTAATGCTGTTCGAGAAGTTCCTCTAAAAGCGAGATGTTGTTCTCGGCGAAATTGAGCCATTCGGCGTGCCAATACCTTATCGGACAGATTATGCCGTTGCGGCAGACGATAATATTTGACGGACGCAGGTTGTTGTGGCAAAATCCTATCGCATCCAACATCCTCTTCATCCTAAGGATGGCAAACCACAAATCGGTGTATTTGTAGTGTTGGACGGCATCGCTAAGCAACAATCCGTCGGGGATCTCCTGCAATACAATATCGAACTCCGCACGACGACCCAACGAATCTGCCACAGTAAGTTCGCTGTGCAGAATTTGACAACTAATCAGAGGTCCGCGACTACGTTCGACAGATGCGGCCTCCAACTCTTCGATATGGCGAATTACGTCGTTGTTGAAGGGTAGCGAAAGCAGATATCTGCGTCTGTTCCAAATGATTTCGCTCTCGATAGTGCAACTTGTGCGACGCAATATGGGTTTGCCATTGCACAGAACAGGCTCTATCTGTTGAAGTCGTTTGAAATGCAACTTTGGTACAGATAGAGCCTGCTCAAAATATGTCATTGTCGGAATCACTCTCCCCGCAACGCTATTTTGCAAATGTGTGACCCTGAAGCTTGTTCCACTCACCGCGAGTAAAGTCAGGGAATGCAACAGGCATCGAGTTGTTCTGGATAGATGCCGCCGACAAATCGCCAATGCAAGACCACTCGGCTGCGTCGTATACATCCTGATCGAGTGGCAAGCCATTGCGCAAGCAGTAGATAAGGCGATAGTCCATTATGAAGTCCATACCTCCGTGTCCGCCCACCTTCTTGGCATACTCGAGCAACTCCTTCTGCAGAGGGTGGCGATACTTCTCGATGAGGGCATCGAATGCCTCTTGTGGCAGGAACTTGTGCGACGAGAGATCCTCGTGGTTAGGCACCACATCACTATCAGCCATTGCATCATGCTCGAGCAAGATGCCCGGAGTAGGGTACTTGTTGGCGAAACCCTTTGTTCCGGTCAGCTGATACTGACGGCTGTATGGGCGCGGAGTGTAGACATTGTGCTGCAGCTCGATGGTCTTACCCTTGTAGGTGCGGATCAGAGTCGAGGTGTGATCGCCATTTGCAAACTCCTCAGTGCCAAGCGACTCCTTAGCCAACTCCTTACCCTTCCACGAATCGGTATCCATCGAAACGAGGTGTGTCATACGATCACCGCGGTGGATGTTCAGCACAAAGCAGATTGGACCAAGGCCGTGTGTGGCGTATACGTCACCGTCGTGTGCCTGATTGAACTTCAAACGCCAATTATCATCGAAGAGCGGCCAGAACTTGTCGAGTGCGTGGATATATCCGCCTTCAACGTGGATAATCTCGCCAAAGAGACCCTGCTGTGCCATATTGAGGGTGGTGAGTTCGAAGTGGTCGTATACGCAGTTCTCGAGCATCATACAGTGTTTGCGTGTACGCTCCGAAGCATCTACCAACTGCCAGCACTCGGCAACCGAAGTGGCTGCAGGAACCTCGATAGCAACGTGCTTGCCGTGCTCCATAGCGTATACTGCCATTGGAGTATGCAGGTGCCAAGGGGTGGTGATGTAGATCAAATCGATATCGTTGCGCTGACATAACTTCATCCACGCATCGTCACCAACGTACTCGTCGGCACGTGGCGAACCGTACTTCTTAAGACGTGCCTGTCCCTTGTCGAGGTTCTCCTGGTGACGGTCACAGATAGCAACAATCTTTACGCCCTCGATGTAGGACATACGCTTCAGTGGACCTCTGCCTCGCTGACCGATGCCTATGATGCCCACACGGACTGTGTCGATTGGCTCTGCTGCAAAACCGAGCATAGAGGTCTGTCCCTCGGCGCGCTCAGGCTCGGCAAAGTGAATCATACCATTCTTGATGGTGTAAGGGTGCTTTTTGCCACCATCAAAAAATACAAATGACGAGGTGGCGATAATAGTTGCTAAAAAGAGCGCAGCAAGCGCAATAATTCTCTTCTTCATAGGTGTAGTTATCTAAAAAAAGGGTTATACTTTCGCAATATAATATTCTGTTATTGCCTTGATAGGCAACAACAAGACAAAGTTAGTTGATTTAGACGAATTTTCAAAAGATTTCACTAAATATCTTGTTTGAGTTGCTCGACTAAATCGTTGATGGAACGCATCCTCTCGGGTATATTTATGCGCTGTGGGCAGTGCGACACGCAGTGGTTGCAGCCTATGCAGTGGTCGGCTTGTCGCATACGCTCCACCTTTTTGTCGTAGCCGATAAGCCACCTCTTTCGAGCTTTGCGGAACGAGGAGTCCTTCTTGTCGGTTTTCGGTAGGAAGTCGTCGGCAATGCTGTTGTTGTAGTAGCCAAAGACCGACGGAATATCAATACCGTAAGGGCAAGGCATACAGTAGTTGCAGGCGGTGCAAGGTATGGCATCCAGGTCGCAAATGGCATCGGCCAAGCGCATCAGCATAGCATCCTCCTCGGCGGTGATTGGGCGCAGAGGCGACATCGTGCGACAGTTCTCCTGCAGGTGCTCCATATAGGTCATTCCGCTCAATACGGTAAGTATCTTTTCGGGTGTGCCGGCATAGCGGATTGCCCATTCGGCAGGCGTAGCGTCTATGTCCATGCGTTTCATCTCGCGGAGAATGTGCGCAGGCTGCTTTGCCAAGCGACCACCCAAGAGCGGCTCCATGACAATTGCCGGTATACCTCGCTTCTCCAGCTCGGCATAGAGGTATGAGGCGTTGGTATTTCGCGACTTTTGCACCTTCGCGTGGTTCCAATCGAGATAGTTGAGCTGGATCTGCACAAAATCCCAATGGTACTTGCCTTCGTCGTGCCAACGAAGCAACATATCGAAGATGGAGATGTCGCCGTGATACGAAAATCCGAGGTTGCGAATACGCCCTTTAGCTCTCTGTTCGACCAACCAATCGAGGATACCGTTATCGATGTAGCGTCCGTTGAAGGTCTGTATGGCATCTTTCCCCTTCGATGTTCCGCCAATGCTGTGGAGTAGGAGGTAATCGACGTAGTCGGTCTGCAGATATTCGAGGGAACGTTCGAACATCGCAATCGACTCCTTGCGCGACCAGGCCTCTTGCGAGAAGTTACTCAGTTTTGTAGCTACGAAATAGCTGTTGCGCGGATGTCGAGCAAGGGCAATGCCCGTAGCCTTTTCTGATTGTCCCTGGCAATATACGGGGGCAGTATCGAAGTAGTTTACGCCGTGCGCAATGGCATAATCAACCAACTCGTTAATTTTCTCTTGATCCAGCTCGAAAGGCGCACCCTCCTCAGCCTCTTTCTGTGGTAGACGCATCATTCCGTATCCCAACAACGACACCTTGTCGCCACTATTGGGATTCACTCGGTGGGTCATATCCTCGGGGTTACTCTCGATTGTGGTTGAGGAGGCAGACTCTCTATTGCCTTTGCAGGCTGTGAGTAACAGCGATGTACCTGCCACCGCCGTAGTCGCCCTTTTTATGAAATCTCTTCTATCCATAACTTACTCTTTGTGATGGGTGGTGTAACCTTCTACATAAATTGCGCTGAGTGGGCGGGCAGGACATAGATACTCGCACTCGCCACAACCGATGCATCGTTCAGCATCTACGGTAGGTACTTGAACGGTGCGTCCATCCTCGGTGGTGTAGTCCACCATCAGGATAGCCTCCGCCTGACAATTGCGCGCACAAGCACCACACGTGTCGCCCTTTGTAACAGGTATACAGTTCTCTTTAATCCATACGGCGCGACCAATGTGCATTGCGGTCTTCTCCTCAGGCGTGATAGGTTTGATAGCTCCCGCAGGGCATACCTGCGAGCAGCGATTACACTCGGGACGACAAAATCCGCGTTCAAACGACATCTCCGGTTGCATAAAGCGTTGAAGATCCAACGATGGACGCAAGACATTGTTCGGGCAGACACTCACGCAGAGTTGGCACGCTGTACAATGATTCTGCATATTGCGTATCGAGAGCGAGCCAGGAGGTGTAAGAGGGGTGGTGCGTCGGGGCACCTTCTTCTCCTCTATCTCTGCCAAACCGCCATCCACCTTGATCTTGGCTTGTGCCATAGCCGATGCTCCTACAGCAACAAAGGCACCCGTCAGCATTGCACGTCGCTCGTTCGAAATGGGCTTGTCGTTGGTGTTGGCATCTCGCTTTTTAGCCCCAAATGTGATAGGCTTATAGTGCAGAGCATCGCGGTTGCATTTGTCGATGCAGTCACCGCAAACAACGCAGCGTGAGAGATCAACCGTTCCCGACTTTGTGTCGATAGCTGCAGCCTTGCAATTCTTCTCGCACAAGGAACACTTGCTGCACTTATCCTTGTCTATCTGTATGCGCCAGAAGGCAAAGCGGGCAAAGAATGACAGTATTGTACCTACGGGACAGATGGTGTTGCAGTATGTTCTGCCATTGCGCCACGCCAATATGCCGAGTGTAAGCAGCGTGAGCAGAGCCACTACAAGCGTGGTTACACTGCGTAGCCAGAGTTCTGCTTTAGGAATGAGATACCACTCGAAGTGTGTGTCGATGAGCGCCAAGGCGTTACCAAGCAGGTCGTAGAGTGGTCTGAACAGCGAATTTACTATGCGTCCATAAGCTGAATATGGTGCGAGCAGCGTTGTCACAGGGGCAAAACCCAGGATGAGGCAGATGATGAATATAACCAACACCGAGTAGCGCAGCCATCGCTTCTCGGGGGAGTGGGCGTATCGGTTTCTCTTCTCCTTTTTGCCTAACCATCCAAAAATATCCTGCATCACACCCAAGGGGCAGATAACGCTGCAGTAGAGTCTGCCAAAGATGAGTGTCAGCACAATCAGGACAGCCAACACAATGAAGTCCAATGCCATCAACGCCGGCAGGAACTGCACCTTTGCGACCCAGGCAAACCACATATTGAACTGCCATCCAACACCGAGAAAGAGCAGTGTGACGGCTGCGAAGAAGAGGGTTGCCAGCGTGATGCGTATACCACGCAGCAGATTAGTACGATGTTTCATAATACGGGTGGTATATTTTGTAATATTTCTACACATTCTTCAATTGTCTCGATTCCCTCCAATCGGGTGTCCATAGGGCAGGTTGCCGATTTGTTGCGGTTGAGAATTTTGGGAACCTCCCGTGTGGCAAAGACCTTGATGCCTTCACCCTCGAGCAGTTTGCGTGCAGGGGTGCAGATGACGTTGGTGTGTACCTCCACAACTCCTCCCGTGGCCATCAGTGTTGCGGCTGCCTTGCCTATTACCTTATCGGCAACGATAGCTCCATCGAGTCGTTCGGGTTGCGTGGCGACCAATGTGAGCAGATCCTGTATGCCACGATTGGTGTGTGTGGTAAGGGTGTCGTTCTTGTAGACAAGCAGACTCAGCCCATGCTTGTTGAGCGTTTCGAGCATCTGCGCACCTACGGATAGTGGCTCTTTTTGCTTGGATATACATCCTGCCAAAGTCGCTAAAATCAGTAGCGCGAGAATTAAAGTTCTCTTCATTATGCTATAATTATTACATTTTTCAATGTAAAGATAGCATAAAAGTTTTATGTATGAAAGAAAATTCCGAAAAGATTGCTCCGCAATTTTACGGAAAGAGGAGAATTATAGGTTTCCGTTACTCTTGAAAGAGTAGCTGTCCGAAAGGCTGATTATGATGTGGTCGAGCAACTGAATGTCGAAGAGAGTAGTCGCCTCCTTGACCTTGGCTGTGAGGTCGAAATCGGCACGTGACGGAGTGGCACTGCCCGACGGATGGTTGTGAACGAGGATAATGCGGGTGGAGAGTAACTCCAAAGCTCGCTTAACTATAAGTCGCTGATCCACCACCGTAGCCTGAACACCTCCCTGGCTTATGCGTGTACGTTCGATTATGCGGTTAGAGTTGGTGAGGTAGACGACCCAGCACTCCTCGTGCTTCAGATCCTGAAGCATTGGACGCATATATTTCACCACATCTTCGCTCGATGTGATCGTCTCCTCGACTGCCTTATTGGCACCCGAAACACGACGACCAATCTCTGCCGAGGCGAGGATCTCTGTGGCACGACGTGTGCCGAGCCCTGCAACCATTCTCAGGCGCGAAATGGGGGTTTGGGCTAATGCAACAAGCGAGCCACACTCGGCAAGCAGAGCCGTGGCGAGAGATTCCTCCTCTACAATAAGAGAGAGAAGTTCGCTATCGCTCAGGCTCTCAATGCCACGCATCGCTATCTTGTTGTATAACTCCTGCATAGTGTGCTGTTATTTGCTCATCTTATCGAGGCGGTCAAGTATGCGAGCGCAATCCTCGTCACTTGGCTCATGCGATACCGATTGTGCTGCATTCTGCTCCGCCTCCTTCTTCGAACTGCCGATGCCATGTCCGACCTCCAAATTGTCGATGAGTACGGTGCAACGGAATGAACGGGTAGCGCCTGTTCCCGTAGGTGTTCCCTTGGTGCGGAATACTACGGAGTGGTGGTTCTTCTGTCCCCACTCGATAAGACGACTCTTGAAGTCGGTCTCGGTCTCATCAACCTCCTCGAGCGAGAGGTTTATGGAGTATATCTTGTTGATGAGCAGACGGTTTGCAAAGTTGTAGCCTTGATCGAGATAGATTGCACCTATCATCGCTTCGAAAGCGTCGCCAAATAGGTGCTTCTGGGTGGCCGTGATGGAACGACAGCAGATGATGTGCTTGTCGAGTCCCAACTTGCAGGCTATGGCGTTGAGAGATTGGCGTGACACCAACTTCGAACGCAGCTTTGTCAGTTTACCCTCGTCGTAATCGGGATACTCGATAAAGAGGTAGTCCGAGGTGATACTCTCGATTACGGCATCTCCCAAGAATTCGAGTCGCTCGTTGTTGATAGAGCGACCTCCAATATCTATCGAGGCAGATTTGTGAACAAGAGCCAACTTATATAGTTCGATGTTGTTTGGAACAAATCCAAACATATCGTCGATAATTCGATAGTATGATCTATTGCGTCCGAAATTACGGCGTATCGGACGTAGTAAAAAGTCAAGCATAATTTGCTATTGGATTTTTCGGAACACTATGGTCGAGTTGTGACCTCCGAAACCGAATGTGTTGCTCATAGTGCACTTCACATCGCGCTTCTGTGCCGTTCCGATTGTTAAGTTGAGTTTGTTGTCAATTTGTGAGTCCAAGTTCTCGACATTGATTGTTGGCGGAATGATACCGCGATCTATCGCCATCACACAAGCCAATGCCTCGACTGCGGCGGTGGCTCCAAGCAGGTGGCCTGTCATAGACTTGGTCGATGAAATGTTCATCTTGTAGGCGTGGTCACCAAAAAGCGCCTTTATGGCTGTAATTTCGGCGATGTCGCCAAGTGGAGTAGATGTACCGTGAGTATTGAGGTAGTCGATATCCTCAACATTCATCTCGGCATCCTCCAGCGCATCACGCATAGAGAGTATAGCACCCTTGCCTTCTGTATGTGGAGCTGTCATGTGGTGCGCATCGGCGGACATACCGCCACCTGCAACCTCGCAATAGATCTTTGCACCTCGAGCCTTGGCGTGCTCGTACTCCTCGAAAACAAAGGCTCCGGCACCTTCGGCAATGACAAATCCGTCGCGATCTGTGTCGAACGGACGCGAAGCGTGCTGTGGATCATCGTTGCGAGTGGAGAGTGCGTGCATCGAGGAGAAACCACCTACTGCCGGAATGGTAATAGGAGCCTCCGAACCACCTGTTACGATGACATCGGCTCTACCCCAGCGGATGAGGTTCAGAGCGTCTATCATTGCGTGGTTTGAGGATGCACAAGCCGATGTAACGCTATAGTTGGGGCCCATCAGTCCATATTTAATAGAGATGTGTCCGGCAGCGATATCGGTGATAAGATGGGGTACAAAGAATGGGCTGAAGCGAGGGATACCATCTCCCTCTGCCCAGCCCATAACTTCATCATGAAATGATTGGACACCACCGATACCCGAACTCCAAACAACGCCTGCGCGCTCTTTGTTGAGGATATCTAAATCGAAATTAGCATCCTCCATCGCTTCGGTAGCCGCAATGAGAGCAAACTGACAGAAACGGTCATATTTGCGAACCTCCTTACGGTCGAAGTAGTTGCTCCAATCGTAATTTTTAACCTCACATGCGATGCGCGACTTGAAATTTGTAGCGTCGAACAGAGTTATTTCGGCTGCACCTGAAACGCCTTTCTCGAGATTTGCGAAGAACTCTTCGATGTTGTTTCCTATTGGGTTAATAGTGCCTATACCTGTAATAACAACTCGTCTTGCCTCTTTCATGCGCAAAGTATGTTAGGTTGAAAAATCAAATTTGTCGGTTAAGACTATTTGTGAGCCTCGATGTAGTTGATAACATCACCTACAGTCTGGAACTTCTCAGCAGCCTCGTCCTCTACCTGAACACCGAACGCCTTCTCGAACTCCATAACGAGCTCAACAGTGTCCAATGAATCAGCGCCGAGGTCGCCGGTGAAGGTAGCCTCTGGAGTTACTTCCGACTCCTTAACGCCCAACTTGTCCACGATAATCTTAACAACTTTTTCTTGAATCTCTGACATAATTTTCAGTTTTTAATTTAACAATAGTTTAGTTGTGTATGAATTTATTTCTCAATTTTCATCCATAAAACGCAACTGCGCAGTGCTGTGTGTGCATATTCGCCTAAAAACAGCTCAAAAAATATACTCACTCAACGGTGCAAATGTAACACTTTTTTATTATCTTTGGCATAAATTTATTAAAAATTTACCAACAAAGAGCTAAAATTGAATTATAAACAACTTAAAATCAGCTAAATATATGAAACTGCTTCTTATTTCGAATTCGACTAACGCGGGAGAACCCTATTTGAAGTACCCAATTCAGCGTATTGGCGAGCATTTGCAGGGTGTGAGCGAGGTTGTCTTCGTTCCTTATGCTGCCGTAACCTTCTCTTATGCCGAGTATGAGCGCAAGGTGCAGGAACGTTTCAACGAGATCGGTGTCAAAGTTCGTTCCATTCATCGCGAGAAGAATCCGCGCAAGGCCATCCGTGAGGCTCAGGCTATCTGCGTGGGCGGAGGAAACACCTTCGCTCTTGCCAAGAAGATGCAGGAGCAGGGGCTTATGAAAGCCATATTGAAGCGAGTGAAGGAGGGTGTGCCTTATGTCGGTTGGTCGGCAGGTAGCAACGTGTGCTGCCCTACAATATGCACCACCAACGATATGCCTATCGTCGAACCCGAGTCGTTCAAGGCTATTGCTGCGGTGAAATTCCAAATAAATCCGCACTACCTCGATGCAAATCCTGAAGGTCACGCAGGCGAGACTCGCGAGCAACGTATAGAGGAGTATATCGAGGCAAATCCGCGTCGTTACGTAGTTGGCTTGCGCGAAGGTTGTATGCTCCGCTACAAGGACGGCAAGTTGGAACTTATCGGCTCGCGCCCTATGCGAATTTTTAAGAAGGGAGTTGCGGCATACGAGGTGAATGCCGGCGACGATTTATCATTCTTGTTATAATTGTTAAAAAAATGACCGAAAAGCAGGAGCGTGGTGCGCTCGGTGAGCAGGCAGCGGTGGACTATCTGCGCAAGCAGGGTTTTATGATAGTCGAACGCAACTACCGCATCGGTAGGAGCGAGATCGATATCATTGCCTCGCGCTACGATGAGTTACACTTTGTGGAGGTTAAGACGCGAAAAGCGGGCTCTATGATTGCACCCGAGGAGGCTATCAATGAGCGGAAGTTGCGCGCTTTGCGTCGTGCTGCATCGGCATATATGGCACAACATCGCTCTCCGCTTGAGCCACGTTTCTCGTTGGTGGCGGTTGATATGATTGGTGAACGCGTTGAGTCGTTACGTTTTGTGGAGGATGCCCTCCAATATAGTTGGTAGAGGATGAGGTTGCTTTACGATATATCTATTGCGGTATATGTTGTGCTTATCCGCTTTGCATCGCTTTTCAACAGAAAGGCGAAGCAGTGGTATGATGGGCGCAAGGATATGGTGCAGCGTATGCGCAATGATATAGGCGATAGCGAAAATATTGTCTGGATCCACGTCGCTTCGTTGGGTGACTTCGAGCAGGGTAGACCTCTTGTTGATTACGTCAAAGCGAACTATCCCGACTACAAGATTTTATTGACCTTTTTCTCACCTTCGGGGTACGAGGTGCGCAAGAACTACCCGAATGCCGATTATGTTTACTATATTGTGGCAGACACCAAGCGCGAGGTGCGTAAATTTCTCGATGCAGCACATCCGAAGGTGGCGATATTTGTGAAGTACGAATTCTGGCTCAATATGTTATCGGAGCTGCGCGTACGAGGTATCCGCACCTTTATTGCATCGTCGATTTTCCGCAGGAACTCCATATTTTTCAATCCGTTCGGAGGTATTTGGCGCGAGGCTTTGCGCTCGTTCGAGGTGCTCTTTGTGCAGGACGAGGCGTCGAAGACCCTGCTTGCCGAGATTGGCGTGGAGAATGTTGTTGTAGCGGGTGATACCCGATTTGATCGCGTGCTTGCCATTGCCGATAATGCCGAAAAGGTGGATGTTGTCGAGCGTTTTAAGGGTGATGGACGACTCTTCGTTGCAGGCTCTACATGGGAGCCCGACGAGGATATCCTCTTGCCGTTAATTAAGGCTAATCCCGATGTGAAATTCGTTATCGCTCCGCACGAGATGGATGAACACCGCATAGAACGCATTATGCGCGATACGAGGGCGGTGCGATATACGCAGTGTGATGGTGCTGATCTGGCGGATAAACAGGTGCTTATACTCGATACTCTGGGCTTACTATCAAGGGCTTATGGCTCGGCAGAGTGGGCGTATGTGGGTGGTGGCTTTGGTGCCGGTATTCACAATACTTTGGAGGCTGCGGTATATGGCATTCCTGTCGCTTTTGGCACGAAATACCACAAGTTCAAAGAGGCTCGCGATTTGATTGCCTTGGGCGTGGGTTGCTCTGTCCGAAACGAGCAGGAGTTGCAGTCGTGGTTTGCCGAGTTGAAGGACGATGCCGACTATCTTGCGCGTCTTTCGGCTATAGCCAAGGTCTATGTCGGACAGCATCGTGGAGCAACCGAAAAGATAATCGAGAAGATAGCATTCAAAAAGAGGAGTGCCTAAAAATTGTTAGACGCTCCCCTAAACTTATGCGGTGCAGCTAATTACTCGGCTGACGTGAGCCTTGGCGCACCACCATCTTTACCCTCGACCCAACGATAACTATATCCGAGAGCGGCGATTGCTTCGTTCATTGTTGCAATGTGTTCAGCCGTAACCTCAGACATACTATTCACAATAACACAACCTGTAGTTTTTCCTTTGTTGATGTCTTTACCGACACATTCGGATGCCTTTATTGTTCCTTCACCGCTTGTGCTTACAACGCCCAAACAGCCGTAAACATTTGCATAATTTTGTCCTACTATAGAACCTATATACCCTTTGCCCGATACCGAGGTTGAGAGGTTCAGACAAGCTACAACAGTTCCATTCAGATTGCAACCAACAATGCCACCGGCGGTAGTATCCTTGCAATATACCGTAGCCTCGTTGATGCAAGCCGACACATAACCATGATTGCATCCTACTATTCCGGCATAAGTCCAGCCTGACGACAAAACTCCCGATACGCGGCAGTTCGTTACCATACATTCAGGATCAACAATGCCGACGATAGCAGCATACGAGGACGTATTAGATATGTTCACATTTTCAAAGTTGAGATTTCGGATGCTTCCGCCATTGCTTATTCCTGAAATGAAATAGCCTTTGTCGCAAGTAAGGTTCTTGATTGTGTAGCCATAACCCTCTATGTGGCCCTCTGCATAAATCGCACTGGACCATTTATCCCCCTCTTCGAAAACAATGTCGTCTATAAGTACAAGATTTGCTGTGCAGTTTTCCAATAATGCATCTTTCCAAGTGCGCAAACCCTCAACCGTTGCAGCGTAGTAGGTGTTTGTCTCTTCGTCGTAGGCGTCTTTTTTGCTGTCGCAGATGGTGCACTGGCCATTCATCCACGAGTGGTTACAAGTAGGTTGTTCTTCTCCATTTTTCTCGCACGAAGGCAATACCATTGCCAATACCGCGACCATCACAAAAAATCGTTTCATAGCATAATTGTTTTTAACCATTACTAATTTCTCAATTACAAAGTTAAGAAAAAGATTGAAAAAAGCAAGCGTAAATGGGTTGTTTTACACGCCAAAACAACTCGTAATTCTAAATTTTTAATTTTTAATTAAAAGTTTTCCGCTTTCCGTTTTCCGTTTTCCGTTTGTTTTCCTATCTTTGTCGCGATTATGAAGAAGATAAGAAACTTTTGTATTATTGCCCATATCGACCACGGTAAGTCTACCTTGGCGGACCGCTTGTTGGAGGCTACCAACACCCTCAATCAGCGTGAGATGCAGTCGCAGGTGTTGGACGATATGGATCTCGAACGCGAGAAGGGAATTACGATCAAGTCGCACGCCATTCAGATGAACTATGTGGCACGCGATGGCGATCAATATACGCTTAATCTGATTGACACCCCGGGACACGTCGATTTCTCGTATGAGGTGTCGCGTGCTATCGCATCGTGCGAGGGTGCGTTGTTGGTGGTTGATGCAACGCAGGGTATTCAGGCGCAGACCATCTCGAACCTCTATCTTGCATTCGGAAATGACTTGGAGATTATTCCTGTACTGAATAAGATTGATATGCCATCAGCAATGATTGACGAGGTGAAGGACCAAATCGTCGATCTGCTCGGTTGCGACCACGACGATATCCTTTGCGCCTCGGGCAAGACAGGCGAGGGCGTCGAGGAGGTGTTGGAGGCGATTGTGAGCCGCGTTCCCGCTCCAAAGGGAGATGAGAATGAGCCATTGCAAGCGCTGATTTTCGACTCGGTGTTCAACCCATTCCGCGGAATTATCGCATACTTCCGTATCTTCAACGGCTCAATCCGCAAGGGCGAACACGTTAAGTTCTTCAATACGGGCGAGGAGTACGACGCCGATGAGATTGGAGTTCTGAAGTTGAAGATGCAGCCTTGTGCAGAGTTGAAGGCGGGCAATGTAGGATATATCTGCTCGGGTATTAAGGACTCGAAGGATGTGAAGGTGGGCGATACCATTACCTCGGTGTCGAAACCTTGCACGGAGGCTATTGCCGGTTTCGAGGATGTTAAACCGATGGTCTTTGCGGGAGTATATCCCGTCGAGGCAGATCAATACGAGGATTTGCGAGCATCGCTCGAGAAGTTGCAGCTGAACGATGCGTCGCTGACATTCGAGCCGGAGAGTTCGTTGGCTCTCGGCTTCGGTTTCCGTTGCGGATTTCTCGGATTGTTGCATATGGAGATTATCCAGGAGCGACTCTATCGCGAGTTCGATATGGACGTTATTACCACCGTACCGAACGTGTCGTACAAGATTACGACCACTATGGGCGATGTTGTCGAGGTACACAACCCGTCGGGTTTGCCCGAGGTTACCAAGATCGAGAAGATCGAGGAGCCATATATCCTGGCGCAGATTATTACAAAGGCAGATTTCCTCGGTCCGGTGATGAAGCTATGCATCGACAAGCGAGGAATTTTGAAAAATCAGACATATATCACACAAGACCGTGTTGAGGTCAATTTCGAAATGCCGTTGTCGGAGATTGTCTTCGACTTCTACGACAAGCTGAAGAGTATCTCGAAGGGATATGCCTCGTTCGACTACCACCGCACGGGCTACGAGGTTAGTAAGTTGGCAAAGTTGGATATCCTTCTGAATGGCGATCCGGTGGATGCCCTCTCATCGTTGATATATGCCGACCACGCCTACGACTTTGGCCGCAAGATGTGCGAGAAGTTGAAGGAACTGATACCGCGTCAGCAGTTCGATATCGCTATTCAGGCGGCTATCGGAGCGAAGATTATTGCCCGCGAGACCGTGAAGGCAGTGCGTAAGGATGTGACCGCAAAGTGCTATGGTGGCGATATTTCGCGTAAGCGTAAACTCTTGGAGAAGCAGAAGGCCGGTAAGAAGCGTATGCGCCAGATTGGTCAGGTGCAGGTGCCACAGACGGCCTTCCTTGCAGTTCTGAAGATGGACTAAATTAGCACGCAACGTAACTCTTAGATATGAAAAAGACAATTATAGACCTTTTTGAGTCATCGGTAGAGAAGTTTGGCGATAAGCCGTTCTTGCTTGAAAAGACAACGGACGAGTTCGAGCCTACAACCTATGCCGAGACTCGCAAAATAGCATTGAAAACGGGTGCCGGACTTGTTGCACTCGGTGTCAAGCCCAAGCAGACGGTTTCTATCCTGGCAGAGGGCTGCAATGCGTGGATTACTTCGGAGTTGGGCCTCTTGTATGCCGGAGCTATCAGCGTGCCGTTGTCGATAAAGTTGGAGGAGGCTAACGATCTGCTCTTTCGCTTGCGCCACGCCGAGGTCTCCACAATCTTTGTTTCGCGCAACCAGCTTCCAAAGATTCGCAATATCCGCGAACAGTTGCCGCTGGTTAAGCACATCGTAGTTTGGGGTGATGTGGAGTTGCAGGAGGGCGAAATGAGCCTCGACGAGCTGAATGCTATGGGAGAGAAGTACCTCGCCGAGCATCGTGAGGAGTTTTTGGCTATTGGTCGTGCAGTGCAAAACGACGACTACGCCACTATAACCTATACCTCGGGTACTACAGCCGATCCTAAGGGTGTAATACTCACCCACCGCAACTATACGGCAAATGTAGAGCAGGCTCTGACTCGAATTTCGATACCGTCTGACTATACGATGTTTATCATTTTGCCGCTCGACCACTGCTTTGCTCACGTGGCTGGATTTTATATTATGGTGGCGTGTGGAGCCTCGGTTGCTACCACGCAGGTAGGACGCACTCCGCTCGAGACATTGAAAAATGTGCCGGTAAATATCCGTGAGGTAAAACCGCACGTGCTACTCTCGGTGCCTGCCTTGGCAAAGAATTTCCGCAAGAACATCGAGTCCTCCATTCACAAGCAGGGACCAAAGGTGGAAAAACTCTTCAAGTTTGCATTGAAGGTTGCCTACGAATATAACCAGGACGGCTACACAAAGGGCAAAGGATGGCGTTTTGTGCTGAAACCGCTTGTCGCACTTTTCGACAAGATCCTCTTCGAGAAGGTTCGTCAGGGATTTGGAGGAAACATCAAGTTCTTTGTGGGTGGTGGAGCACTGCTCGACTCGGAGTTGCAGCGTTTCTTCTACGCTGTGGGTATGCCGATGTTGCAGGGCTATGGTCTTTCGGAGGCTACACCTATCATCTCGGCAAACTCTCTCGGTGAGGGTCGTCACCGCTTTGGCTCGTCGGGCAAGGTTATTCAGCCGCTCGAATTGCGTATCCTCGATAGCGAGGGGCGCGAGATGCCTTTGGGCGAGAAGGGCGAGATTGTTATCAAGGGCGAGAATGTTATGGCCGGCTATTGGAAAAATCCTTCGGCTACAGCCGAAACTGTCATTGATGGCTGGCTACATACGGGCGATATGGGATATATGGGTAAGGATGGATTTCTCTATGTGTTGGGTCGCTTCAAGAGCCTTCTGATCTCGAGCGATGGCGAGAAGTATAGCCCTGAAGGTATGGAGGAGGCTATGGTGGATAAGTCGCCATATATTGATCAGGTGATTTTGCACAATAACCAAAATCCATATACCATTGCTATCGTAGTACCTAACAAGGAGAACTTGCGTCGTGCTGTGGCAGATGCAAACGATAAGGATGCCGCTGCAGCTGAGATACTTGATGCCGAGATTCGCAAGTACCGTACGGGCGGTGAGTTTGGCGATGAGTTCCCCGACAGATGGCTGCCTGCAGCATTGGCCATTGTTGATGAGGCGTTCACCGAGCAGAATGGATTGGTGAATAGTACAATGAAGGTTGTACGTAATAAGGTCGAGTCGCACTTTGCTGATCGTATCGACTACTGCTATACGGCAGAGGGTAAGCAGCTGCATAACGAGAAGAACCTTGAGTCGCTCTCGAAGCTACTGTAGATCTGCACAATACCAAAAAAAGAGGATATCGACCAGGTGGTGGATATCCTCTTTTTATTATATATAAGGTATCGGCTTATCGGTATTGCAAGCCCTGTACCTCGGTGAGACGACCATCGGCACCCACCTCGACAGGGGTGAACGATACATACCAAAATGGTGTCTTGTAGTGCAATGGAGCCTCGATAAGGAGGGTATTCCAGCCCTTCTTCAACTTGATCTTTGCTGGCTCACGCATCCAGAATAGCTGCTCGTTTGTCCATGGCAGGTTTTGAATATCGGCGTATTTGTAGGTGCTGAAGTGGTACGAGTACATTCCAGGCTCCTCCCACGGAGTTGGAGGAAGTACCTCCTCGCCATTCATCCAAACTTTACCACCGGTCTCCCATTGACCCTGCTCGCCAATACCTGCCGAGCGACGAGTCGAACGCGATGGGGTCTCGAGGCTTACCCAGGCGCGAATTTCGCGATCCTCATCCGAATAGATCTCGGTTTTGAGCCAAGCAATCATACCATTTGCCTGCTTAACATCGTGCTGCTTGCCAATAGCATAGAGATTTACCGAACCGCCATACGCATTGACCCACTGCATATCCTCCATCTTCGCACCCTTTGGCTGAGGAACGGTTACCTGCCAAGGAATATGTGCATTTGCCACCCAGCGGATATCCCACTCGCGGAGGTTGTTGTCGCGGTGGTACGCCATCTTCTTCTCGAATGCTACCAGATCGTGGTAACCCTGATTTTCAGGTCCCGGTACGAGCATATCGTAGTCGAGTCCGTAACCCTTGCCACCAACCCATGAACGCTCGGCAAATGGCAACATTGCGATAGGCATTCCGTTGATTGGGAAGAGTTGCTCTGGCGAAGCGAGGCGGACATCGTTCCACAAACAGAGAATACCTCCCAAGGCACGCTCGCTACCCTTATCGGTGGTACACATCTGATGCAGGAAGTTGCGGTGGATGTTGTTGATAAGGTTCGAGTGGTTGAGGTAGCCCATATAGGAGTCGAGATAAGGATTTTTGTAGTCCTTATTCTCGGCAATGCTGTTTTTGATAGCCTCGTTCCAAATCTGGCATACGGTGGTTGGTGATGGCTTAATACCCGGATCCCAAACGATTGGAATACGGCTGTTCTTTGCCAACATCTGCTCGTAGTGGCGTACGAAACCCTCGGCATCATTCATCTTGCGACGCACCTCATCCGAGCCGATATGGATGTAAGGGCAATCCTCTGCAGGAATCTCGGCGAGGAACTCGGCGAAGAGTTTGTCGAGAATCTGCATACCCTTCTCGCTATCCATCTGAACGCCGAAGATAGTCCAGAAGTATTGGCTGTGACCTGGGATGTCGAGCTCAGGGATGATGGTGATACCGCGCTCCTTGCCGTACTTAATCACATCGCGAATTTCGTCGTATGTGTAGAACTTGCCCGGGTTACGCGCTGCAGGACAGTACTTAGGATCGTTGAGCTGTGGATAGCAACGGCTCTCGATACGCCATGCAGGGTTGTCGGTGAGATGCCAATGAAAGACATTGAGTTTGTATGCCGAGAAGAGATCCAACTCCTTCTTGAGTATCTCCACAGGGCGGAAGTTACGACCCGTGTCGTGCATAAAACCACGAATAGGGAAGGCAGGGTAGTCTTTGATCTTCACTACACGTACCAAACCATCCTTGTCTTTGAGCTGCTCGAGTGTTACTTTTGCCCATACCAAACCTTGTGCAGTCTTGGCTCGGAGTACGGCTGTTGTACCCTTGATTTCGAGGGTGTAACCCTCCTGCGGAAGATTAAGGGTAGCATCGACCTTGGCATCAATCACCTCGATAGCCACTCTCTTGTTTCCCTTGTATGATACCTCAACGGGTGTAGGTATCAATTCTTGCGCTGTTATAACACCCACGCAGAGAGCCATTACAAGACTGCATAAAACAAATTTAATACTTTTCATATTTCAGATTTTATGGTTTTTCTATTGATGTTGTGGTCGGAGAAGATCCTGCACGACCTTAACAGGCGAGAAGGTTGAGATAGGCACATCTACGAATATGGTGTTCCACTTTGCCATTGCGCCATTCCACAATCCCGGTAGCTCCTGCGCACGAAGTTCGCGACCTCCGCTCGACTTCGACGAGATAAAGCCCGTCTTAGGGTCGGTGTAGCCCATCAAGTCGAACTTCGAGCCGTCAATCTTGCGTACACCGCAGACCAAATCTACAGGGTTGAAGTGGGTTGCACCCTTCATCAGAGGCATATCCTCGGCTGAAATTTGGCTCGACTCGGCAATCTGCAACGATTGCGTTCCGTCGTCGTTCTTAACCCAGAACGGACCACCACCCGGCTCACCCTCGTTGCGAACCATGCCACAGACGCGGATAGGGCGATCAAGCAATGACTCCAAGAGTGCAGCGTCGTACTTGGCAGGGAGTTTGGTACAGAGCTTCTTCTCTACGAACTCGGCAACCTCCGAAAGATTTGCTGTACCCTCGCGCAGAGCCTTCAAATGCGAGTAGGTGACCAATTGTGTGGCAACCAACAGACCCGCCAATGCCTTCTTGTAGCGAATGGTGTCACCACGCAGGGCATCGGTTGTTACGTTGTCAATATTCTTCACAAAGATCACATCAGCCTCTATGTCGTTCAAGTTCGAGAGTAACGCTCCATGTCCTGCAGGGCGGAACAACAACTTACCCTCGTCGGTAAGGAATGGAGTGTTGTCCGGATTTACCGCTATGGTATCGGTCGCAGGTTTCTGCTCCGAGAAGGAGATGTCGTAGCGAATGCCGAACTTAGCCTCGTACTTTGCTACTCGCTCGTCAAGCAGAGCCTTGAATGCCTCCTTATGCTCGGGCGATACGGTGAAGTGCAGACGTGAGACACCCTTCGATGCTGCGTACTGTGCGCCCTCCATCAAGTGCTCCTCGATAGCCTTGCGTGAGCCTTCTGGGTAGTTGTGGAATGTAACCAATCCCTTTGGCTTGGCACCATAGTTCAAACCCGACTTGATGATGGCTGCGACAACTGCCTTGTCATCTGCAAAGTCTACGCCCGTAGCCTTCAACTCATCGTAGAAGGCAAACTTTTCGATGTTCTGCAGAAGAGTGTCGATGCCCTTGCCGCGCTTGTCGTCATTGACAAACTCGAACAGCTCCTTGAACATACGTGTTGCTGCACCCGACGCAGGCACAAACTTTACAACCTCGAGCTTCTCGGCAATAGCGTCATAGTACTTGACCGCATTGTCGCACTCCTCCTCCGACAGAATGGTGATGCCATCTTCAGGCGATGCCGCCTTTACAACTTCGAGTGAAGGAAATCCACGACGGAATGCCTCAATCTGTCTCTCGACTTGCTCTACGGTCAAACCGTGAGCCTCAATCTCTTGAATCTGTTTTTCACTGAACATATTGTATAGTTTTAAGGTATGTCCCTATATATCCAATCAAAGGTAGTGATTTTTATAGAATAAAAAAAGGTTATCGCAACAATTTTATTGGATAACCTTTTTTTGAGATATAGATTTGCAGCTATGATATGGCTATAAGGGCCAAAATCTGTGCGGTAAATATTCGCAGGAACATAGTGAGCGGATATACCGTGGCATAGGCAACTGCCGCACGGTCATTCGTAGCAACTGTGTTGGCATAGGCAAGCGCCGGTGGATCGGTCATTGCACCCGACATCAATCCCATAAGCGAGAAGTAGTCCATCTTCATACCCTTGCGTGCAATACATCCCACGATGAGCAGAGGCAATACAGTGATGGCAAAACCGAAGAGTATCCACCAATAACCACCGTTGGCGATAGCATCGATAAAACCTTCACCTGCACCCAATCCGACGGCTGCCAGGAAGAGCGAGATTCCGATCTCGCGAATCATCATATTTGCCGAGTTGGTCGTAAAGGTCACGACCTTATACTTCGGTCCATACTTTGCCAAGAGAATAGCCACGATAAGCGGGCCTCCTGCCAAACCGAGTTTTACCGCCTGCGGCACACCCGGAATGAAGATAGGAATAGAGCCGAGCAACACACCGAGGAACATTCCCATAAAGATAGGGAAGAGGTTTGGACGGTCCAAGCGCTTGACCGAGTTACCGAGGATGGTCGATACCTGGTCGAGATCGTGAGCGCGACCCACAACCACTACTACGTCACCCATCTGCAGACGCAACTCGTATGTAGCGACAAGCTCGATACCTGCACGTACAACGCGAGTGATTGTTACGTTGTAATTTTCGCGGATGTGCAGATCACCGATATGTTTACCGTTGAGTTCGGGTTTGGTGACCACAATACGACGTTTCTCGAGGTGCGAGGATGCGCTTCCCCACTCAGTATCGTTCACCTTCACCACATCACCGATAAGTGACTGTACCAACTCTACCTCCTGACTGCTAACCACGATACGCAGAATATCGTTCTCCTGCAATTCGGTTTGACCCGATGCGATGCGCTGCTGATTTTCGTGGTCGAAAATTCGAGCCACGACAAAGTGGCTGCGAGTCATACGGCTGATATCCTCGATAGTCTTGCCAAAGATGGCGTGGTTGGTTACACGTACATCAATACGCACCGTGCGCGGAGCGTCCGAGCGTGTAGCCGTAGCTGCCTCACGATCAATCTTGATGCGGAATATCCAGCGAATGAGCAACATCGAAAGTATGATGCCGACAACACCTAACGGATAGGCTACGGCGTATGCGGTAGCCATAGTCGAGGCCTGTGCACTATCCACTACGCTCTGTGCAGCACCCAATCCCGGAGTGTTTGTCACCGCACCCGACAATACACCTACCATCGTGGCGAGATCCTCGCCCGTAGCTAAGTGTATGCAGTAGCAGATGAAACATCCGAGACCGATAATCAACATAGCAAGCATATTCAGCTTGATACCACCGTCGCGCAATGACGATATGAAGCTTGGTCCTACCTGAATACCGATGGAGTAGACAAACAAAATCAGTCCAAACTCCTTGATGAAGTGGCAAATTTGCGGGTCAATCGTAAGTCCGAAGTGCGAAAGTATGATGCCCACAAACAGAACCCAAGTGACACCCAACGACACCGAGCCGAACTTAATTCTGTTCAGCAAAAGACCGATGGCGATGGTTAAGGCAAGAATAACCACAGCGTTTGCTATGCTGTTGCCCATAAAAAGATCAATAAACCAATCCATTTTCCTAAAATTAAAACCTAACACCGCCCTCGGAGTAGTTCCAAGGGCGGCGCAAAGATATAAATAATCTATCAAATTAGGAAATACTATTTGGTACGTTTTACTGTGTGAAGTATATTTCCATTTTTGTCAATCATATGCAACTGAAGCGTCTTCTCGCCCACGCTTAATACCGAAAATCCTGCATCGGGACTGCAGTATATGGTTCTTTTTGTGGACCTTACACTACGTCCTTGCGATGCCGACGAATTGACTACATAGTCGATGTGACTATTTTTGTCGCGCAGATGTTGGAAGGTGTGAATATGACCGCAGAGATAGATATCCACGTTGTCGTAGTTGCGAAGAATGGTATCCACGCTATTTCGCATATCGGTCCTCTCCTGCTTGCTCTTTTTGGTGTCGGCGTGGATCGGATGATGTCCGAGAACTACTACCCAATCCTCCTTTGCGCTCGTCAGCACCGACTCCAGCCATTGTAGTTGCTGCTCATTGTCCTGCACTCCGGCATCGGAGTATTTCTCGCTATTGCGGTATCTTTCAATCAGGGGTGTAGTGTCGATAACGACAAAACGGATCGAGACACCACTCTTCTTAAACACCTTGGTATAGTATCGTGCAGGCATTTTCCAATGCGGATTAACCTTCGAATAGTCGATGAGAGCTTGTGGCTCACCTCTATACTCGTGGTTACCTATTGCCGCCATCCAATCAATCTGCAATTTCGGGTGGTTGTATATATCTTCGAAGTTGCTCTTCCAATCGGGATCGGTAGCGCTCTCTACACCGTTGCCGTGGTGGGTGTCACCTGTTGAGATTATGCACTCCGGCTTGATTGTTGCCGCCATCGTACCCATCAATTCCGCAATAACCTTCTGATCGTAGCAGCCACCCTTATCGAGATCGCTTGCCACGAAGAAATTTACATTTTGTTTCAGTTTGCGCCACACCTTCGGGGTTCGTGCATCGGCTCCCGTGACGATGAGTATGGCGGTTAGGATAGATATGAATAACCTTCTCATTGCTTAATTACTTTATGCCGTATCTCTTGAGAATCTTGGCTATCTTTGGCTGGTATGCCTTTACAAAACGGTGAAATCCCAAATCGTTAGGGTGGGTGTTGTCTACCGAGCCATCCTTGCCATAAACGTTAGGTACATCCAAAAAATAGACATCCTTATACCTCTTCTGCA
The DNA here is from genome assembly GCA_045576755.1 of Alistipes sp. Taxonomy (GTDB): domain Bacteria; phylum Bacteroidota; class Bacteroidia; order Bacteroidales; family Rikenellaceae; genus Alistipes. The sequence goes on along the minus strand of JAZNHC010000095.1, from coordinate 9,040 downwards.
GCTCCTTCATTATGCGAGCTGCAGTGTCGAAACGGTGCTTGCGCTTAGCTCTTTTTCCCGAATCGATGCAGTCGTCGAGCGGAATGGCACTCTGCATAAAGATAAGAGGTTTGCCGGGATGGGCCTTCACCAACTCTTCGACAAACTTAGGTAAACGCGCCTCGATAACCTTTGCCGATGGGTTCGAGAAAGTGTCGAAGAGGAAAGCATCAGTCTCGCATGTCTTCAAAATCTCGAGGAATGTCGGCTGCATCATACATTGACCGCTGAAGCCAAAGTTTACAAAGTTGATGCCGAGGTTACGGCTCATAATGGATGTGTAGGTCAAACCTGCGCGTGAAGCTGCTGCACCGTGTGTGATGCTTGAGCCATAGACTATGACTTTGTGGCGGAATGGCGATGGTATTCCTTGGATAGTAGCACCGTTGTCAATGCCTATCTTTAGGCTCGTCACCTCGCACCAGCAAGGGAGATAGAGGATGAACTCATTCTCTCCTTCGGGAAGGAATTTGGCAAGACGCTTTTCGTACGATGTGGCTGCCGGATCGCACGATATGCGCGATGCCTGAACATATTGCCACTCGCCATCTCTCTTTATGTAGAGATCCAATCCTCGCTGCATTATTATAGGCATATTGTCGCGCAATTTGTGCGGAACAACGGTCCACGATGCATATATTTTCGAGGAGTTGGTCTTGAACGCGACATACATACCTGTAGGCTTTTGGGCGAGGTTTACCAAGAGAGGCTTCAGGTTGTATTGCGTAAAGTCAAATCGGTAATATGGGTATTGCTCACTCTTTTTGGTGTAGCCGTGTATTGCCAAATCTCTGGCATCAACCCACTGTTGAGCCGATGCTGATATGGTAGTGCATATCAGCGCCACTATTAGAAGGATCTTTTTCATAACTATTTAATTCCGTACTTCTTGAGTATTTTTGCGATCTTTGGTTGGTAAGCCTCGACAAAACGATAGAATCCAAGATCGGTAGGGTGGGAGTTGTCGATGGTGCCGTCCTTGCCCAAGACATTCTCTACCGAGAGGAAATAGACATCTTTATACTGTTTGCACAATCGCTTCATAATCTGCTCGGCGGTACCATTTATGGCGGCACGACGACCATACTTCTCGACATTGAATCGGCTCTCCAAGTCGCACGGACTCTGCAAGAAGATGAGCGGCTTACCAGGGTGTGCCTTGACCAATTCGGCAACAAAATTCTCCAAACGATCCTTGACATTCTGGAGCGAAGGGTTCGAGAATGCATCAAATACGAAGGCGTCGCACTCCACGCTCTTCAAGAACTCGAGGAACTGCGGCTGCATCTTGCACAATCCGCTGAAACCAAAGTTTACAAAGTCGATACCGAGGTTTCGAGTAAGCAGGGCGGTGTAGGTAAGGCCTGGGCGCGAAGCCGATGCTCCGTGCGTAATGCTCGAACCGTGAACAACAACCTTGTGGCGGAATGGTGATGGCAGACCTTGAATGGTTGCCGTTTCGTCGATGCCGATTTTCAGACTCTTCAACTCACACCACAAAGGGAGGTAGAGTAGGCACTCTTTTTCGCCCTCTGCCATGCTCTTTACAAGAACTTTGGTGCGCTTATTCTTGTCGGGGAGTGTCGAAACACGACCTACCGATGCGAATTTCCATTCGCCATCCTTTTTGATGTAGAGGTCCAAACCATGTTGTGTAATACCCGTCATATTGTCGCCCATGCGGTGTGGTACATTCTCCCACGATGCAGCAATCTGCGATGAGTTGGTCTTGAATACTACATACAGACCTGTTGATTTTTTCGAGTGGCTAACCACGCCCTTCTCAAAGCCGTAAGGGGTGTAGTCGAAGCGGTAGTACGGATAGTTATCCGACTTTTGTGTGTGCCCGTGAATGCCGAGTTCGATAGCATCAACATATTGGAGTTCTTGAGCTGTTGCCGAGAACGAAACAAGGCAAGCGAGGGTGAGAAGTAGTATTCTCATCATTTTGCGATTAAAGTTTGTTAGTTTTTATTCCATATTTTTTGAGTATCTTGGCAATCTTCGGAGCGTAGCTCTGCAATATGCGCTCGAAGCCGAGATCGTTCGGGTGCGAGTTGTCAATACTTGCCTCGCCATCGCCACCGTCGGCATCGGGGATGTCGATGTAGTACACATTCTTGAACTTCTTGGTCAAGACGGACATCTTTCGATCCAAAATATCCCTCTTCGCAATAGATCGCTCCCTCTTTTTCATATCCAACAGATTCTTTCCGTTGAGCAGAGGTGGCAGAAAGATTATCGCCTTGTCGGGGTGAGCCTTTGCCACACTCGCCACAAAGCCGTCTACGCGCTCCTCAATCTGTCGTGGCGAGGTATTGCCAAAGCAGTAGCAGATGATTGCATCGGTCTTGCAGTCGGCGAGAACTGCGGCGCTCTCGGGCTCCATCTTGCCCTGACCGCTATAACTGAAATTGACAAAATCGACTCCGAGCATACGGCTCAATCGTGCCAAAGGAGCCATTCCCGGACGCGAAGGTGAGGCTGCGTGCAGAGTACTTGTACCGTAGGTTACAACGCGATGCTTGTAAGGTGAAGGTATGGCTTCGATTGTAGCATCTTCGTCCACACCGATTTTCAGATCGGTAATCTCGCTCCACAATGGCAGATAGAGCATAAACTCCTTTTCGGTCTGCTCCATATTGCTGACAAGTCGCCTATTGTAGGTGGTAATCTTTGGAGAGGTCTTGACTCGGCCAACAGCGGCAAAACGCCACTTGCCACCCTTCTCTTTGGCATAGAGATCCACGCCCATCTGAACGATAGGAGTCATATTGTCGCGAACTCTCGACTCAGCAACACTCCACTCAACAGAGATATGTGTTGTGTTGCTCTTGAACATCACATAGAGTCCTGACGAGTAGCGCGAATAGCGGATAATAGTCTTATTTGTAAATTCGTAAGGTTTAACTTCTATACGCGAATATGGGTTCTCGGCATTGCGGATGGTATGTCCGCAGATGTTGAGTGTTGTGGCATCAATCCACTTTAACTGACCGCTTGCCGAAGCAAAGGTCAAGGCTACGACAGCCAAAAGAAAAAGTCGTTTCATATCGGTTGTTTGTTTAGTATTTTATCACTCCCGAACCGAGCAGTCTATCGCCCTCATACCATGCGGCAAATTGACCACCAGCGATACCGCGTTGAGGTTGGTCGAAGAGTATGTATAGAGCATCGTCGTGCTGAATGAGTGTGGCACCCTCGAGAGGTTGTCGATAGCGGATACGTACCTTTAATCGACGCTCCTCGCCCACCTTGAGAGCCTCGCAAGGTTCCACCCAATGCACCTCGTTGTTGTCGATGCGCAGCGCTTTGCGGTAGAGTCCGGGGTGACTGTCGCCCTCGCCTACATAGATGGTGTTGGTCTCCACGTCGGTACCGATGATGAATAGCGACTCCTTGCGACCACCAATACCCAAACCTTTGCGCTGGCCAATGGTGTAGAAGTGCGCTCCGTTGTGTGCGCCAATCTTCTTGCCGTCGCGTACGGTGTAGCGATATGGCTCTGCCAACTGCTCCACCTCGCTCTGCTCGGCCCGCTCGGCATATCGTCGCCAGGCAGGGAGAATTTCGTGGATATTTCCCTTTTTTGCTGCGAGTTGCTGCTGCAGAAATACGGGCAGATCGACCTTCCCGACAAAGCAGATGCCCTGCGAATCCTTGCGCTTGGCGGTTGCCAATTTCTGCTCCTCGGCAATACGACGCACTTCGGGCTTCAGAAGATGACCTATCGGGAACATAGCATAACTTAACTGCTCTTGCGAAAGTTGACAAAGGAAGTAGCTCTGGTCCTTATTGGGATCGCTGCCTGCGAGGAGAGAGTATACCTTCTCTCCATTAACCTCGCGTTCTGACTTGCGACAGTAGTGTCCTGTAGCCACAGCCTCAGCACCGAGTTTTAGTGCCTCCTTCAAAAAGACATCGAACTTTATCTCGCGGTTGCACAACACATCTGGATTTGGCGTGCGCCCCTTCTCGTACTCGGAGAACATATAGTCCACTACGCGCTTTTTGTACTCTGCCGACAGATCGACATAGTGGAATGCGATATCGAGACGCTTGGCAACCAACTCGGCAAAGACCTGGTCGTCGTGCCAAGAGCATTCGCCCTCCAACTTGCCCGTCGTGTCGTGCCAGTTGCGCATAAAGAGTCCGATGACCTCGTGCCCCTGCTCCTTTAGCAGGTACGCAGCCACCGACGAATCAACGCCTCCCGATAAACCAACTACAACCTTCATAAAATTGTTCAGATTGGAAAATTTTACACTGCACTTCGGATGACGAAATGCTTACATAGGTCTACTATGTTAATCCTGCTCCGCAGGCTTTTCCTCCTCGCGGCTCGACAAAGAGTGCAAGCACTCTCTGTTCTCGCGCCGCAGCGTCGGTTGCACTTTCGCCCCCTCGTTTAGTGCAAAATTCCCTCAATCATATTAGCCCTTAGCCGACTAATGCTTAATTTTTAATTACTCTTCAGAGTATGCGTCGCGCTTCATCTTCCACATTGGAACGAAGATCAAAGCACCGATAATTGCCATTACAACCATCGCTACGAATACACCGTTCCAACCATACTTCGAATCGGCGATAAGACCAAAGCCCCAGCCCGAAACGAGTACGCTGACGTAGCTTACAAAACCGATGATACCGAGTGCTGTAGCCGAACCCTTACGTGTTGCATGGTTCGACGAGATAACTCCGATAAGGGCTTGCGGACCGTAGATGAATGCACCTGCCAAAGCCAATACGAAGAGCAATACTACCGGGCTTGCTCCCGCCTTCTGCAATGCGATAAATCCGAGAACCGAAACCAAAGTACCGATCATGCAGATAAGACAAGTACGAGCCGAACGTCCCTTGAACAACTTGTCGCTCGCCCAACCTGCGATAAGCATACCGATTACTCCGAAGATCTCGAATACGAATACTGTGATACCTGCCCACTCGGGTGTCATACCGCAGTGTTCGCGGAGGAATGTAGGGCCCCAATCGAGTACAGCAAAACGGATGACATATACGAAGAAGTCGGCAACTGCCAACGCCCAAATAATAGGGTTCTTCCATACGTGCTTGCGAATGAATGCAGAGATCTCGGCAGGAGTCTCGGTGCTCTCCTCAACCTTCTCCTTACCCTCGGAGAGCTCGGGAAGACCTACGCTCTTAGGGGTGTCGCGAAGAATTGCTGCAGTCACAAATACTCCGATAGCTGCAATAATACCAGGGATGATGAACATCATCTTCCAAGCACCATAGTTCTGAGCTGCAGAGAGTACAGCCTCTGGTGTGGCTTTATCTCCGAGGTTTGCTGTAATGTTTGCTACAATCTCGGCATTTGCGGACATATCCACACCCATATTACCCATAATGAAGATACCGCAGAGGCAAGCCAAGCCTGCACCAATCGAGTGCGAAGTGTTCCAGATTGACATCTTGGTAGCCAACTCCGATGCCGGTACCCAACGAGGGATCAATCGGCTGCAAGGAGGAAATCCGCAACCCTGGAAGAGCTGATTGAGAATGTAGAATACGGAGATAAGCAACACGAGTTTGCTTACGAAGTCGGCTGCCGAGCCCTCTGCAACACCGGTTATCTTGGTAATGATGATTGTGCCGAAACCAATGCCGAAAGCGGTGATGGTGCTACCAATCAAGCCAATAACCATGTGCCAACGGCCATTTACTCGGTCTGCCAACATTCCGTTGAAGAGCTTCGACAATCCATAGAGGAAACCTCCCAACGATAGAATCATACCGAGGCTCGCTTTGGTTATGCCATACTCGGCTGTCAAGCCGGGCATAGCGAACGAGAAGTTCTTGCGGATAAGATAGAAGAAAATATATCCTACCATCGTACCGATAATGGTACGCCACTGCCAATACTTAAATTTTTTCTGCTGTTCAGGTGTCATAGTTTTATGTTTTTATTTCTATTTCTATTTGATTTCGTTGTACGCCTTGATGATATCAGCTACCAATGCGTCGTTTGTGATGCCTGTAACCTCCTTGATTGCTCCCTCCAAGCCGAGGTCGGCGATTTTCTGTTGCAACTCTACGCTCTGAGCATCCTCTGCATTCGAGTAGTGGAGTGCCGCACCAATACCGAGCAAGAGGTTTGGTGTAGCCACGCCTGCCTCCTGTGCAGTGAGCATAGGCTTGATAAGACGATCCGAAGCCGAGAGCTTACGCAATGGCTCACGACCTACGCGTGTAACGTCATCCTTGAGGTAAGGGTTGCGGAAGCGTCCGATAATCTTCTCGATATACTTGAAGTGAGCCTCCTTGTCAAAGCCATACTTGGCAACCAAGCCCAAACCGCTCTCCTGCATTGCAGCCTTCACGATGGCGAAGATCTCCTCGTCGGCTATGCTCTCGTCGATAGTTGCCTTGCCGCGCAACTTACCGATGTAGGCGGTGATGGCGTGACCTGTGTTGAGGGTGAAGAGCTTGCGCTCGATGTAGGCGATAAGGTTGTCGGCAAGATTCATACCTGCAATGTGAGGTACCTCGCCTACAAACGACTTCTCCTCGACGTTCCACTCGTAGAACGCCTCGACAACAACGTCGATAGGGTTCTCGGTGCGTACAGGAGGTACTATGCGATCCACCGAACAATCAGGAAATCCTACCCACTTCTCGCAGTATGCCTTCTGCTCCTCGTTGAGGTGCGAGAGGACATGCTCCTTCAACTGCGACGATGCGCGCACGGCGTTCTCGCAAGCGATGATGTTGAGTGGTTGCTCCAAGCCCGCCTCGCAACGTGCTACGATAGCCTTAGCAATGGTAGGTGCGATGCGCGGAAGAATTACCACACCTACAGCGGTGGTTACGATATCGGCCTTGGCGATCTCCTCAACAACGGCATCGGTGGTCGAGTTTACTGCCGAAATATTGGTGATGTGCTGCTCGATACACTCCACATCTTTAACGAGTACGGTGTACTCCCTCTTCTCGTTGATTAGGTCGATAACCGCCTGATTAACATCGGCGTAGACTACATGGTAGCCAGCCTGCTCCAATACCGCACCAATAAAACCACGTCCGATATTGCCTGCTCCAAATTGAACTGCTCTCATAATTTTTATATTTTTTGTAATTACTTCACGTTTGAAAAACTTTGCAAAGATAGTAAAATAATCTATACTTCGCATCTATTCCTTCTCAAAGAGAAGAACTGCCAAATCGTACTGTCCGAGTTTTACTATTCTGCCATCTGTCGAAACCTCGCCGTTACCGAGTGTCTGACACTCTACAAAACGGTAGCCTGGAACCGAAATCTCAGTCGTAAGAACACCTTTGTCGAACTCGTTGGTTGCAGCCACAACCATCCTCTTTTCGCCAAAGAAGGCCTTTGCCTGCACATTTTTGTTCGAGTTGTCGAAGCCCAATACATCGCGGAAACGACCAAACATAAAGCAATCCTTATATCGCTCGCGAATGGCATTTACAGCCGAGAGATATGCTTGATAGCGAGGTGTCTCGTCTATCAAACCGCGACAGCGATAGATCTCGATATCGTTGCACAAACCCTTCAGCAAAGTCATATTTACGCGACGCTCTACGTCGATATTGTCGCGCTGGTTGCGGTTCGAGAACTTTATCTCGGGGAATGTGTAGCGCATCAACTCGGTGAAGTCCTGCTTGCCGTAGAGAATACCGTTCGACATTGTGAAATCGACAAAGTGCGACGAATAATCGACAATGTGCTCCGAGCCGATGCCGAACTCGTCGCCATACTTCTCGCGTGCGTAGTCGCGCAAAATCTTCATTGTCTGTCCCTTGTCGTAGACGAGGCGGGTGTCGGGTACAGGAAACTCGCGTGAAGTGTCCCAAGGCACCTTCTTGCTGTAACCCTTGCCCATCTGGTCGAAGAATGCTGCGTTTGCACCTACCGAGGCTGCACGATCAACCATACTCTTGAGCAACTCGCGCCACTCAGGGAAACGACTGTCGGCAATTACGAATGTCTGAGCCATATATTGCGATAACCACGATCCCATACCCGAGAAGCGATATTCGTCGGCTATCTCCGAACCCGAAGGGCTCTTGTAGCACACCTTAGAACCCATACCGCTCTTGTAGAAACGGCTGTTGCGATCAATGAGGTGACCGTTGAAGTAGAGTGCGAGATGCTTGCCATTGGTACAGAACTTTCTGATCTCCTCACCCATAGCTTTGTCGCCACCCTGTGAGTCGTCTTCGGTGTAGTTTGGATAGGAGTTGTCAAATCCCTCCTTCCACCAGCCGAAGAAGAGTACAGTGTTCGAATCGACACTCTCGGCTGCATCTTTGACGCGACCATTCAGATCGGTATACTTGAGCAGATAGTCACCGTATTGGTGCTTGAAGATTATGCGCTGCCACGACTTCATCTCCTGCACCCACTTTGGTTGCGGCTTGCGATCCCACCACGTAGCATCAACCCAAGCGCGATACTTGTCGGCAGCCTTGTGCCAGGTGCCGTCGTAGAGTGCGAGGATGTTGGTGTCGTTCGACCACTCTTCGCCATAGAAGCAGTGCGGAAATTTCGACAAGCCGAACTCTGGCTGTGTAAACTCACCCTTTGCATCGGGATAGACGCGCATACCGTGCCAAGTATCCTGAATAAGTGGGTCGTGACTGCCGATATAGAGACCCTCCTTCTCGCCTGCCAGGAGGAAGAAGTTCATCGAGGCGTTACCTCCGTAGTGGAGGTCGCGCTGACGGAAGTGCTGGTGAGGACCCATATATGGCGTTGCCATAGCCTTCGAGAGAATATGTTTTACGGGGTCGGCATAGTAGCGGCCACCGCTGTGCGATATAATCAGGGCGTGATCCTTCGGAAGTTGAGCGTTGTGTATAAGCGGATAGTCCAATTCGCGGATTATCGAGTGCTCAACATTGTTCTTGACTGCCGATGCAAAGTGCACCTCGTCACCCTGCAACGTTACGGTGAACTTCAGAGTCATATTTAGCTCCACGCCATCAACATCTGTGAGCTTGTCGTAGCTGATAACTATGGCGT
>JAZNHC010000094.1:0-6591 GCA_045576755.1 Alistipes sp. | reverse complement strand
TTCGCAGATTCAGATTCAAAAGACTCGTAAGGAGTTCGAGGGCGACTACACCCTTGTGGTATTCCCACTCGTTAAGATGGCGCGCAAGGCACCCGAGGCAGTAGCTACCGAGATTGGCGAGAAGATTATCGCTTCGGCAGCCGAGTTCAGTGCATTCAATGTTATCAAGGGATTCCTTAACCTCTCGCTCGACCAGAAGTTCTGGGTAGAGCGTTTTGGTGAGATTGCAGCAAACGACAACTATGGTGTTGCAGAGCCAACAGGTCGTACAATTATGATCGAGTACTCGTCGCCAAATACCAACAAGCCACTCCACCTTGGACATATCCGCAACAACCTTTTGGGTTACTCTGTAGCGCAGATCTTGGCTGCTAACGGACATAAGGTAATCAAGGCCAACTTGGTGAATGATCGTGGTATACACATCTGCAAGTCGATGGTTGCATGGTTGCGATATGGCAATGGCGCTACGCCCGAATCGACAGGTAAGAAGGGCGACCACCTCGTAGGCGACTACTATGTGGAGTTCGACAAGCACTACAAGGCCGAAATCAAAGAGCTCGTCGCTGGCGGAATGAGCGAAGAGGATGCCAAGAAGCAGGCTCCTATACTTCTCGAAGCGCAGGAGATGCTCCGCAAGTGGGAGGCAAAAGACGCAGAAGTTCGTGCGCTTTGGGAGAAGATGAATGGTTGGGTTTACGACGGTTTCGATGTAACCTACAAGACCCTCGGCGTTGATTTCGACAAGGTATACTACGAGTCGCAGACCTATATTCTCGGCAAGGAACTTGTCGAGGAGGGTTTAGCAAAGGGACTTTTCTTCCGCAAGGAGGATGGTTCGGTATGGATTGACCTCGAGAGTGACGGCCTCGACCAAAAATTGCTCCTTCGTGGCGACGGCACATCGGTATATATGACACAAGACCTCGGTACTGCACTCAAGCCCTTCGAGGAGGATGCGTTGAATGGCATCATCTATGTCGTAGGTAACGAGCAGAACTACCACTTCCAGGTGCTCAAACTCATTCTCAAGAAGTTAGGATATGAGTGGAGCGATGATATCTACCACCTCTCATACGGCATGGTGGAGCTGCCTGAGGGCAAAATGAAATCGCGCGAGGGCACAGTTGTCGATGCCGACGATTTGTGCGAAGCAATGATCGCGACTGCGCGCGAAATGTCGCAAGAGCTGGGCAAATTGGATGGATGCAGCGAGGAGGAGGCGTCGGCAATCAGTTCGATGGTCGGCTTGGGTGCGCTCAAATACTTCATACTCAAAGTGGACCCAAAGAAGACGATGTTGTTCGACCCACGCGAGTCAATCGACTTCAACGGCAACACGGGTCCGTTTATCCAATATACTCATGCTCGCATTTGCTCCGTATTGCGCAAAGCTGCCGAGCAGAATATCGCATTCGAGGGTGAGAAAATTGCTTGCGAGTTGCTACCTGAGGAGGTTGAGCTGGTAAAGATGTTGTGCGACTACCCTGCTACCGTTATGGCTGCAGGCGAGGCATTTGCGCCATCGATGATTGCGGCTTACACCTACGAGTTGTGCAAGAGTTTCAACGGCTACTACCACGACCACTCTATTCTTCGCGAGGAGAACGAGGCGGTCAAGACGATGCGCCTTCAGTTGGCACAGCAGGTTGCTCGCATAATCAATCGCTCGATGCGCTTGTTGGGTATTGACGTACCGGAACGAATGTAAAATCAAGCTTTAGCTTTCAGTTTTCCGTTTAGAATTATGGCAGGATCTAATTTTGTCGATTATGTGAAGATATTTGCTCGTTCCGGACACGGAGGAGCAGGCTCGGCACACTTCCGTCGCGAGAAGTTTGTCGCCTTCGGCGGTCCCGATGGCGGAGATGGCGGCAAGGGAGGTTCGATTATCTTGCAGGGCGACCAGCAGTATTGGACTCTCATCCACCTCAAGTATCAACGACACCAATTTGCCGAGGATGGCGAGTGTGGTTCCGGAGCACGTTCACACGGCAAGGATGCGAAGGATATCATTATTCCCGTACCTCTCGGCACGGTAGCCAAACAGATCTTTACCAACGAGGAGACTGGTGAAACATACACCGAAGTTGTGGGTGAGGTAACCGAGCACGGAGAGCAACTTGTACTTCTCAAGGGTGGTCGCGGAGGATTAGGCAATTGGCATTTCCGCACTGCGACAAACCAAGCCCCACGTTACTCTCAGCCTGGCGAGGAGGGTTCCGAGGGTGCATTTATCCTCGAATTGAAGGTTTTAGCAGATGTCGGCTTGGTTGGATTTCCGAATGCCGGCAAGAGCACACTGCTCTCGGTTGTTTCGGCTGCAAAGCCAAAGATTGCAAACTACGCTTTTACAACACTTGAACCAAATCTCGGCATTGTGGAGGTGCGCGACGGACACTCCTTTGTAATGGCCGATATTCCAGGCATTATTGAAGGTGCACACGAGGGTAAGGGCCTGGGAACAAGATTTTTACGCCATATCGAGCGAAATTCTATTTTGCTCTTTATGATTCCTGCCGACAGTGATGATATTCGCAAAGATTTCGATATTTTGTTGGGCGAGCTTACGCAGTACAACCCAGAATTGCTCGACAAAACTCGTATTTTGGCAATTACAAAGTGCGATATGCTTGACGACGATCTGATTGAGGAGATGAAGAGCCATTTGCCGGATGGCGTAAGGTCGGTGTTTATATCGTCGGTCGCAGGGCTTAATATTGCGAAATTAAAGGATATGTTGTGGGCTGCACTGCACGAATAATGCGAAAGCTGCGACACATATTTATAGTTTTATCAATTCTATCTTGTAGAGGTCTCTCCGCACAGGAGTTCGACCTCTATGATTTTAGATACTATAAGCGTTTTGAAACAGCCGAAGAGCTTCTTGCACCCGAGGTTAAAGATACGCTTCTACTGCCAAAGTTTGCTCTTAATCGCCATTTCACCACCAACCTACTTGATTACAACCTCTCGATGGTTCGCTATACACGTCGAGGTTTGCCGTTTTATCGCAGAAAAACGACACTCAACGGAGTAGAGATACCTTTTATTGGAGCATCGTCTACTCGCGCACTGAGAATAAAGGCTGGTCGAACAATCGACAAGACTGAATTATATATTGATACTTTGCCCGATTCGAGAACCTCGGTGGGTTTCTCCTTCTCCTCTCGTAATATGCCCTATTCGCTCCTATTCGCCACATCGCACAAGATGCAAAAGGGGTGGTCAGTTGCAGCAAATATTTCGGCGCAAACTGGACGAGATCTGCATGTCGAAGGTCTATATGGGAATTCTCTTGAAGTCAATATAGCGGCAAGCAAAATATTGAGCAACAAAGATATACTATCGTTTGCTATACTTGCAAAGCCGTCGATGCGAAGTGGGCGTACGGCAACTACAGCCGAGGCATTTCGTCTAATCGGAAACAGGCTTTACAACCCCGCTTGGGGATATCGTAATGGCAAGGTTTGCAATTCGCGAGTACGCAGAGAATTTACCCCTACCGCCTTTATCGGATATAGTTCACAAGTAGGCGAGCGCACAAATTTGGATTTAGCCGTTGCCGCCACAGCAGGTATCAAAAGATTCAGTTCGCTCGATTGGTTTGATACGCAGACACCTGCGCCCGACAACTATCGCTATATGCCGAGCTACTTCGAAGATGAAGATGATATATTTCTCGCTGTTGAAGAGGCTTGGCTCAACAATAATACAGACTATACTCAAATCGATTTTGACCGCCTTATCGCAACAAATATACTAAATGGTAACAAAGCAATCTATGCCATAACTGACCGCGTAAGACGGGTTGTCAATGTCAATTTCAGAGGTGGTTTCACAACTACTCTCGACAAAAGTACATTCTCGTACGGCATCGACGCTACCGTAGATAATAATCGCAATTACAAACAGATGCGCGATTTACTTAAAGCAAAATATCTTATTGATTTAGACTATTTTCTGCTCGATGATGACACTTATGGTAACTCGCTACAGAACAATCTCGACAATCCGAATCGACGAATTTACGAGGGTGACAGATATGGCTACGATTACGCCATGCGGCACCACTCAGTCAACCTCTTTGGCGTATACACCTACACCACCGATAAGCTAAGCATTGACGCTGCAGCAAGAATCGGTTATTGTGCCATATCCAGGAAGGGATTCTACCGCAAAGAGCTATTTAGCGACAACTCCTTTGGCAGATCGCGTAAAATCAAATTTTCGCCCTACTCTCTGCGCCTTTCAGCCGAGTATTTACCTGCAGACAATCACTTTATCAGAGGTGTGGTTGCAACCATAGCCTCACCCTGCGAGGCGGAAGAGCTCTTTCTGCAGAGCCAATACAACAACAGAATAATCGACAATCCCGAAATGAGGAGGGAGCATAGTGTCGAACTGCAATATATGTTTCAACGTCCGAAGTTGAAACTTAGCACTACCCTATTCTTTGCAGCCGACTGCAATGATACGCAAGTGCGACAAATATACGACGATCTGTCACGAGAGTATGCAGATATTGTAACCACGAATATCGACATTCTGAGATATGGACTCGAGGTGGAAACAGAGTATCATTTTGCAGAACATTTTCGCGCAACTGCAGCTATAGTTCTCGGCAGGTATCACTATGCAACGAATTCATTGATAAGCATATACACCGACACATCCAACTTGCTTCTTGCAAAGGATATAAAGAGTGCAACACGAGGGCTTTCGCTCGGCAACGCTCCGCAAATTGCCGCAACCGCATCCCTTTCGTATTACAATCGCGGGTGGTTTACAAATATTAATTTCAACTATGCGGGACTACGATATATTGAGCCATCTGCGCTAATGCGTACAGAAAGAGTGCTGAGTATGGCCGTTTCACCCGAACAGCGAAGGGATCTATTACAACAAGAACGGTTGAAAGATGCCTTTACTATAGATCTTTCGCTATCGAAAAGCTTATTTCTCAACCGGTTAAGCAAGCGTATATATAGTACAACTGCAGCACCTCGCTTCGAAGATAAATACCCTTATAGCCGCCTCGTATTCCGTATTGGCATACGTAATCTGCTTGGTTCATCCGATATTGTATATAATGGCTACGAATCATCTCGTCTACAACGTTATAAACTTGCAGATAGTTACATTTATTCTCGTCAGGCTTCGCGCTATTTATATGCCTACCCACGCACATTCTACGCATCGGTAACGTTTGCATTTTAGATATAAAAAAAGACGAGCTGAAAAACTCGTCTTATTGTAAATATTACAGAATTCTACCTAAAACCGATGCAAACAGGAGACACGGCAGAATAACGCTCTACCACACCTTGTGGCATACCTGTCTTGCTGTCAAGCTGAAAAATTTCGACAGTCTCGTCATCGCGACACGCAACAACCAAAGCCTTGTCATCGGGTGAAAGAGCAAAGTGGCGGGGATGACCTCCGGTATGAATATACCCCACTCTCTTCAACTTACCGTTTTTCAAGCACTTAAACACGGCTATCCCATCCGAAATATTGCTACTATTCGCCTTTGATGTACTACTTATTCGCAGCGAAGCATAAAGGAATTGTCCGTTAGAACTCAGTGCAATATGCGCTCCGCCTTCAGGATTTTCGCTATTCAGCGCATACCTATTTAGCAATCTATTATCCTCCGTACTAAACACCATAACCTCATCACTCAACTCCGTAACTACGTAAAGATATTTTCCATTAAGACTAAATACACTAAAACGAGGGCCGCAACCGGCAGGCAAGGAAATAGTCGATATCAACTCTCCTACCTTGCCACTCACTACATCATAGCAATAGATCCTATCCGTTCCAAGATCCACAACCGCTAAGGTTTTACCATCTGGAGAGAGCGCAGACGAATGAATATGAGGACTCTTCTGTCGTTTTGGATGAGCGCCCGAGCCTTCATATCTAATAATATCGGCATTGCCCGTAACTGCCCCATTCTCATCGAGTGGGTAGAGCGAGAGCGTCCCACTTGTATAGTCCGAGACAACAACCTGTCGTGGCAGCAAGGTTAAATGGCACGACTCCTTGCCCTCGGTAGTGTGTTCGGTCATGGACAATTCGAGTAATGCCAATGAAATTATTCCCTCTTTACCCTTCAACTGCGCACTATCAAAGGTGCAGAGCGACGAAGGGTTTAAGCTACGAAGAGCATAGACCTTATCATTGCCCTCCACAAAATAGGTATGTCCCCAATATTCGGTATTGGAGCCTACCAAAATAGTTAGCGCCAAAAGTTTAAGAATTGTTGTCATAAGTTTGAGTTATTTCTTTACAAGAGCTACTCTTCGTAGCGGAAACCGACACCTTTATAGGTGGATATATGGCTATCACCTATCTTGCTGCGCAGATGCCTGATGTGTACGTCGAGGGTGCGTGATCCGACCACCACGCCGCGCCCCCACACCGCATCGAATATCTCTTCGCGGGTGAAGATGCGGGATTCCGAGAGCAAGAGTCGCAAAATTTCGAACTCCTTGACAGCCAAGCGTACCTCTCCGTCATTCGACACAAAAGAGTGTCGCTCCTCGATAAGCCGCGACGACGGCGCAGAAAGGACAATCTGGT
>JAZNHC010000093.1:0-4474 GCA_045576755.1 Alistipes sp. | reverse complement strand
ACTGCGAGAATATCGCGTTGCGCCATCATGAGGTAGCTTTCGCCATCGATATTCAACTCGGTGCCGGCATACTTGCCATCCAACACCTCGGCCCCTACCTTTACCTCCATCTTAATCTCTGCGGTGCCGGGTCCTACGGCTACAACTTTGCCTGCAGCAGGCTTCTCCTTTGCCGAGTCGGGAATAATCAATCCGCTTGCCGTAGTTGTTTCGGCAGGGTTTGGGAGTACAAGTACTCTGTCTGAAAGTGGTTTTACTGTCATAGTTCTATATCTTTTATTGTTTTCTGTTTTCGAAATTATTTCGCAATCTGCGTGCCAAGCGTGATTGTCTGCCATTTTGGCATATTATCGCAGATAATCCTCGAAGTAATCTGTCACCTTCTGCATCAGATGTACGCGCCACTTGCCGTAAACATTGTGCTTCGAGCGAGGATAAGGGAAGTAATCAACCGCCACACCGGCATCTATACAGGCATTGATGAACGAGAGTGAGTGTTGCCACACCACCACATCATCTATTGCACCTTGGCAGATAAGCAACTTGCCCTTGAGATTCTTTGCTTGAGCGACGAGCGATGTTGCGGCAAAGCCGTCAGGGTTTGTTGTTTCGTTCTCCATATAACGCTCGCCATACATCACCTCATACCATTTCCAATCAATTACAGGACCTCCGGCAACGCCTACTTTGAATATATCGGGGTAGTGTGTCATCAGCGATATGGTCATAAATCCGCCGTAAGACCAGCCGTGCACGCCTACGCGTTCCTTGTCCGCCCATTTGTGTGAGAGAAGCCACTTCATACCCTCCATTTGATCCTCCATCTCGGCACGTCCGCAGTAGCGATGTATCGACTTCTCGTACTCGGCGCCTTGGTTGGGCGTACCTCGGTTGTCCATCACAAATAGAACATAACCGCGCTGTGCCATATACATCTCCCAGCGACGTAGCTGCGCTTGGAACGAGTTGCGTACCATCTGTGAGTGCGGTCCGCCGTAGACATAGAGTATTACGGGATATCTCTTATTCTCGTCGAAGTCGAGAGGCTTGATTAGGCGGTAGTGGTTGTTGTACTTGCCACACGCCGACTTTACCGAGCCGAGCTCGATGGTGGAGTAGTTGTACCCCTTCGATGGGTCGTCGGCACGGAATACCTCGCGGTACAACTTTCCGTTTGTCGAACCCACAGCCACCACGCGAGGAACATTCAACGACGAGTAGTTGTCGATGAAGTGCTTGCAGTCTGGCGATATGGTGCAGTTGTGCCAACCCTCACCGCGTGAGAGCTGTTTGCTCTTGCCGTTTCTGAGCGAGATAGCGAAGAGATGCTGCTCCACGGGCGAAATCTCTGCCGAGTAGTAGTATACGTTGTCTTTATCGTGTGCAACATACTCAACATCTGCATCAACCGCAGTCAGGCGCTCGGTTGTTCCCTTCGAAAGGGTATGGATATAGAGATTTTTATATCCGTGGCGATTGTCCGTCGTGTAGATAAATCGATCATTATCGATAAAGCGAATAGGGTTTTGAGGCTCGACCCAACGCTCGTTCTTCTCGGTCAGAATAGTCGCTATGAATGCTCCTGTCGATGCGTCATAGGCGTTGAGGTGCACCTCCTTTTGAGCGCGATTTAGCACCTGTGCATATATCTGCTTCGAATCGGGTGACCACGAAATGTTGGTGATGTATCGCTCCTCGTCGAAATCGGTAACCGCAAGATATACAACCGCTTGAGTTAATGTGTTGTATACCCCTACCGATACACGCTCCGATGCCATACCGTTCATCGGGTACTTTATCTCCACGAGCGAGCCTGTGCGTGAGGTGATGTCGAGAAGCGGAAACGATGTTACGTGCGACTCATCTTTTTGGTAAAATGCCAGCATCGAGTTGTCGGGGGATGGGAACAATCCTCCGTCAATGCCAAATTCGTGGCGCGAAACAGCCTGACCGCAGACAATATTCTTATCGGCAAAGTTGGTTACCTTATACTGCTTGCCCTCGGCATCGTACCACACCACATTATTCTCCTTTATGCTTGCTCTTTCGCGGAAGGGATTGCGCATATTGAGGAGTACGGGCACTGTATCCACCAACTTTCCGTTACGGATGTCGTATTGATAGATAACGCCACCTTGAAGGTGCTCGTAAATATCGGGATTTTTTGCGCTGAAATGAATTTCGTAGTCTTGTGGCACAAGGTTACGATTGAGTATCGCATCCTCCATTGTGAGGAGACGTCGCTCCTCGGCTGTAACCATGCCAGCAATGCACAGCGCGACAAAAAGTAGTAACTTCCTCATTTAGAACAGATATTTTTCGGTTTTAACCCTATTCACCAGCACTTCGATATCGTTCCAAGCCTCCTCACCGAGCGTTGGTCCCATAACCTCGATAACCTTGCCTGCCGTGATAGCTCCGATTGTGCCACACTGACGCAGCGACAACCCTTCGCACAAGCCGTGCATGAAGCCTGCGGCATAGAAATCGCCCGCACCCGTAGTATCGACACGCTTGGCAGCAGCCATAATACCGACGTGGATAACATCGCCTTGATGCTTGATGAGAGCCCCTTTAGTTCCTATTTTGACGATAACAAGGTCGCACATCTCCGAGATATATTGCAACGCATTTACAGGCTCCTCCTCGCCCGAAAATACGCGCGCCTCATCCTCGTTGGCAAAGACTATGTCTATATACTTTGCTACAATCGAACGCAGGAACTCCAAGTTCTCTGCGACCACGTTGAAGCTCGCCAAATCTATCGCCACCTTCAACCCTTGCTCCTTGGCGGTGCGGATCGCTGTTTCGATGAGCGAGTGCTCCTGTACTAAGTATCCCTCGATGTATAGACAGTCGTAGCCCTCGAAGATCTCGGTAGAGATATCCTCGGCGTGCATCTCGGCAGCTGCTCCGAGGTGGGTGAGCATCGTGCGCTCGCCATCGGGCGACACCAACGATATACACTTACCCGACGGGTTGTCACCGCGGAATATCTTACCCTCGATACCGAGGTTGTGCAGTGCCTGCTCGAAGCGATCACCCGTATTGTCGCGACCTACCTTGCCGATAAAGGCTACCTGTGTGCCGAGTCGCGCCATAGCGCGTATGGTGTTGTCGGCAGAGCCACCGAGCGAAAGCGAGTGGGGGAGACCCGCCACCTCCTTCGAAATCTGAGACTGTAACTCGCTATCCACCAGCGACATCGAGCCGCGTGCTATGTTGTGCAGGTCGAGTATATCCTCGTTGCGTAAATTTACCAATACATCTGTCAGGGCATTGCCCATTCCAATAACTCTCTTCATCTATCTGTTTTAGGTTTTGTTTTAAGTTTTGTTTCAGAGTCTATATTGAGAGAATCTTTACCAATTCCACGTTCTCCTTGTTTACCTGTTTGCTGCGTCCCAGAGCCTTCGAGAATGGGACGTAGACCATATCCATATCGCGGATGCCGATCATCACGTTGCGTTGTCCATCCTTCAATGCCGATATTGCAGCCGCACCAAGTCGAGAGGCGAGGATACGATCTGCCGCCGTAGGCGATCCGCCACGCTGCAGGTGTCCGAGGATTGTAACGCGGGCATCATACTGGGGAAACTCCCTCTTTACGCGCTCCGCCAAGCCCATTGCACCTCCCGTTGCAGGGTTCTCTGCAACAAGCACGATTGCCGAATTCTTACTTTTGCGAAATCCGTTGTCGATAAGGTTTTTGAGTTGGTCGGTCTCGGTCTCCATTTCGGGGATTATAGCCGCCTCTGCGCCCGATGCAAGTGCGCCATTCAGAGCAAGATATCCGGCAGTATTTCCCATCACCTCCATAAAGAACAGGCGTTCGTGCGATGTTGCCGTGTCGCGCAACTTATCCACAGCCTCCATAATCGTGTTGAGAGCTGTGTCGTAACCTATTGTCGAATCAGTACCCGAAAGATCGTTGTCGATAGTGCCAGGTAGTGCTACAATCGGCACATCGAACTCATTTGCAAGTGTCTGCGCACCCGTGATTGTGCCATCGCCACCAATAACCACCAAGGCATCAATCTCTGCCTTGCGCATATTTTCGTATGCTTGCTGTCGCCCTGCCGCCTCGCGGAACTCGGGACAGCGCGCAGTCTTGAGAATCGTGCCACCTTTTTGTATGATGTTGCTTACGCTCGAGGAGGTGAAATCGACGATTTCGCCAGTAATCAGACCTTTATAACCGCGCATAATTCCTTTTACTCGGAATCCGTTGTAGATGGCCGTGCGCGTCACGGCACGAATAGCGGCGTTCATTCCCGGAGCATCCCCACCCGATGTCAGCACGCCAATACATTTAATTGCTCCCATAGAAACTTGCAATTTTTCAAAAATAACATTCAAAGATAATACAAATTGTCGAAGTCGTCAAATTCGATTGCAATTTATCGGTCAAACTCCGTCATTTCAAACGAAAAATGCGCCCCTCGCAATGAGGGACGCATCGTTTATCTATGTT
>JAZNHC010000092.1:0-8288 GCA_045576755.1 Alistipes sp. | reverse complement strand
GGGGCGCACCTTCGGTGCTTACTGGGGAGCGCTAGACGCTGTTGTCGTTTCCCTTACTCGCCCTTACTTGCCAAGTCGGAGGCCAAGCGGTCTTAGGAAGACAATTTTCATTTTCAACTCCTTGGCTCACAGAACGACATGGCTACGATCCGACTTGGGGCGCACCTTCGGTGCTTACTGGGGAGCGCTAGACGCTGTTGTCGTTTCCCTTACTCGCCCTTACTTGCCCTTACTTGCCGTTATCTCGTTTAATATAGGTTGAATCTCACGCCCACATAGACCTTATAACCCATAAGTGGTCCCCAGATCAACGACGAGTTGAACGCTGGCGAATATGGGTCGTTAGCCGATATGATCGGAGCGTACTTGGCATCCTTCTTACCCTGCTTGTAGTTGAGAATATTCTCGCAACCTGCGTAGATCTCCCACTTCTTGATGCGTCGCGACACCTGCGCAAACAACATCGGATATACAGGCGAGAGGCTTGCATCCTTCAAATCGCCCGTCTGCGTAGGGATGCGTGCAGGGCCATTAAGCTGTGCTGTTAGGTCGAAGGTCCACTTGCGCATATTGGTAGCGTACTGCAAGTTAATCAACGCCTTGTAGCGGCTTACGAGTGGTCGCTCCACCATTACAGGCGTGCCGTTATTGTTGATGGTGTAACGGCTATCCGTGTAACGGAATGTAGCGAAGATGTCGAAACGCTTGATTGGGGTCCACGTGAGGTCAATCTGCGCGGTGTGGGTACGCGACATACCGTAGTTGTTGTAGACATCTATAGTCCAAGGCGAACCCTCCTGGTCCACCACTACCGTATTGAATATGCGCGTGTAGAAGTAGTCCACGCTGATGGTCATATCGCCAGGAGCGAAGGTCGAGATGCTCTGCGACAACGAACCTCCTGCCGTCAGTGCGTGCTCCATACGGTCCAAGCGGCTGTCGATGTTGATGATGCGTCCCGTAGCCATAATGCCGATATTGTCGGTCACGATGTCGGTAGGGCGGTGTCCCAAACCTGCCGAGCCACGCAGAATAGTCGTAGGGGTGATGTTCCACTTCACGTGTGCACGCGGTGTTACGAGGTGCTTGCGGAAGTAGAAGGCGTAGTCGTAGCGCAAACCTGCCACCACCGACAACTTATCCTTGAGGTTGTAGGTATACTCGGTGTAGACTCCCACCTCGCTCTCGTTGCGCTTCGGGGTGAGGAGATTTGTGCCGTTATCCACCACCGACACCCAATCTGCGAGGTACTCGTTCACCCAACGCGACGATGCACTTACACCGCTATTGAGCGATGAGCGCGGTGTGAAGTAGTGGACATACATCGCATTGGCTGTGGCCATATGCTGTCGTCCGCGATACTCCTTGTCGGCTCCGAAGTAGGCATCCTCGTCGAAGAAGTCGTAATCGATGACGAAGGCGATGTTCGAGCGCAACTCCTCGTTGTTCTCCTTGTCGAATACCGCCTCGCCCACAGGCTTGCCGAGCTTGAAGTAGGCGTTTGCCTCCTGGTTCTTGACCTCCGAGCCGTAGATCTTGTTGGCGTGCCAATTCTCGCGCCACGACTTGCCATTGTCGAAGGCGTTGTCGTTGCGGAGGGTAGGCTTGTAGCCCATCTGACCGCCCAAGCGGTAGTCGTTAAGGTACTTCACACCCCAACGTACCTGCATACCGTTCTGTGCCTGGTAGAGCCAACGGTTTGCCACGTTGAACTGACGCGACATAGGCATATCGCGGAAACCGTCGTGGTTGTGGTCGAACTCCTTGGTATCCACCCCAGCGTGTGCCAAGATAACTGTCGAAAGTCGCTTATCCTTGGTTACGGGGAGTGCCGATGCGAGGTTTATCTCGGGCTTGAGGTGAGTGTCGAAGTAGAGATTGAGGAAGAAACGCTCCTCGTCGGTAGGCTTGCGATGCTCGAGGTTGATCTGTCCCGTGATAGCCTCGTGACCTGCCGTAACCGATGATATACCCTTCGATACCTGGATGGACGAGAGCCACATGCCTGGTGTGTAGCTCAATCCGTATGGGGCACCGATACCGCGCATTATAGTGCGGTTCTCGTCGAGAATTTGGGTGTAGGTGCCTGCCAAACCAAGCATCTTGATCTGTCGCGCACCCGAGATAGCGTCGCTAAATCCTACGGTCACCGATGCCGAGTTCTCGAAGCTCTCTGCCAAGTTGCAACAAGCCATCTTGCACAATCCTGCAAAGGATATCGTTTCGCTCTTGAGCAGTCCGTCCTGGCGGATGTAGTTGCCGAGTGAGCCCTCCACAACTACAGCATCCACAGCCACACCCTCGCTCAAGCGAAACTCCACCTCGCGCACCTTCTGCTCGACACGCAGTGTGTCGTTGGTGTAGCCGAGGAACGATGCCACCAAAGCGTTGTTGTCCTTGACACGGTAGAGCGAGAAGTTACCCTCCAAGTCGGTGGCAGTACCGATGGTCGTCTCTGCCCAATAGACCGATGCTCCGGGTAGTGGCTTGCCCTGGGCATCGACCACCTTACCCGTGATGTTTTGTGCCGACACAAGCGTAGTGCCGAACACGAAAGTTGCTAAAATTATAAGTAGTTTTTTCATTTCGAATACTCGTTGTTGTTATACATAATCATTTGGTAGTCAAGCCATTGCCTGACCACGTGTAGGTTATGCAACAACGGGTGGGGCGCGCATACCACGCCTCGACAGCGCAGGCGATGGTGGCAGTGGAACTTTGCGTTCGTAGTGTTGTGGTGCGCGACGCAGTGCAATCTCCTCGATGCGGAGGTCATCGCTGAGTTGGTCTGCGATGGAGAACATCGCAGGCTCAATGTTGATATTATCGCGTTTGGCTCCGTCGTAGAGCGCGATTTTGTTCGAGTGGTCGTGGTTGCAGGCGTGTGGAGCCTCGAAGTGGAGCTTGTCGCAACCCTCGTGGTGGCAGTCGCACGACTTGGCGCAGCAGTGTATGTGCTTGTCGTGGTTGGCGTGACACGATAGCGCAATAACCGAGTTGCTGCATACCCATACGAGGTACACCGCCAACATCATTGCTATTTTTGCCATGCGCATCATTTGCCTTTGGGTCAAATTGAAAATTATTTTCAGTTTTCAGTTATTTTCACTCGTTTTCACCCCTGAAAATGTGAAAATGTGAAAATGTGAAAACGACACTCTGCTATCTGTTATCTGTACTCTGTTATCTGTTATCTGTACTCTTAAATAAGTCCGCACTCTTGCAGTTTCTCGATCCACGCCTTGGCATCCTGCTCGGCCGTTTCGGCATCGACCTTGTAGTTCGAGGTCAGCACGTCGACGACATCTGCCACGTCGAACTCCTTGTCTTGCAGCGCGTTCCACAATAATAACGAGGTGTCGTTGAGCGATATTATACGAGTCATATCGCTACCCGCCATGCCCTGCATTATCACCACATTCTCGCCCGCCATCGAACGTACCTTAAATCCCTCTTTGAACTTCATACCTATTATATATTTGGCACAAAGATAGTACAAATATTTTCAATTTTCACTATTTTCACCCCTGAAAATGTGAAAAAGTGAAAATGTGAAAAAGGCGTTAGGGGTGTTAGGGCGTTTAGGGGAAATCCTTAATAGCCCCTACTGACCCTTACTGAAAACTAATTCTTGATTCTGCCATTGTCTACGGCAGGCAGATGATGCCGTTGTTGTTGCAGAGTAGTCCCGACTTGAGGGCGCGACTTATCTTCACCTGCACCACCCCGTAGGTCAGTCCGCACTCGCTCATCATCTTGTCTATCAATATCCCTCGCTCGATGCCGTTAGGGTAGAAGTTCTGCATTATGCGTACGCAGTCGTTGCGCGTCTCCTCGCGCTCCTTTGGCATGTCGCACTCTACGGGCAGACCCTCCTCGTCTACGACAAAGGCAAAGGGTTCGAACTCCTCGTTACGGCAGAACTGTGGTTCGACCACCGAACACTCACCAACCTTATGCACAAAGAGTACAGTCTCGGCTTTACGCTGCAGCGTCGAGCCTACGTGACCACGTGCCTTGTCGCTGTTGGGGTTGGTGTGTAACACGCATAGGATGTGGCAGTTATAGTCAGTCGATAGCGCCATCAACTGCCCCACAATGCGGTCACTCTCCTCTATGTCGTTGGTGTTGTACATAAGGTCGCTTATGCCATCCACAACCACCAACTGAGGCTTATATAACTCTATAGCCATATAGAGTATCTCTGCCCTCGATTTGGGCTCTACCTCGCGCAGGGTTAGGGTATGAAACATACCGTTATTGCACCTTTCATCCCACCCTGCAAGGCGGTGTATGCGCTCGGCAACCTTGCGTACGTGGAGTAGCGACTGCTCGGTATCCACCCATAGCACCTTCGCAAAACGAGGTGTGATGCCGAAGTCGCCCTTGTCGGAGAGCATACCGCCCACAAGAGCAGTACAGAGAAATGTCTTTTTGCTCTTGGCTGCTCCTACAACGGCTGAAATGTTGCCCAACGAGGCTATCATCATACCGTTGTGTTCAATGATTGGTTTCACTATGGGCGCAGGCTTGGTGAGGTCCACGACGTGCGGAGCGACATACTCGCGCAGTGCCTCCTTGCGCTTTTCGCGTTCGTGCAGCGCGTAGCTCCGCTCGTCGTAGGGCTTCATCGCCTCGGCAAGTATGCGGTCAGCCTCGGCAATCTCCTCCTCGGTAGGCTCATCCATCGCCTCAGCCTCGCGTAACATCGATGCGAACATACCGTTGAATGGTTGTTAGTCGTGCTGCCACCTTCGTTATGGGCGATAGCAGACGACTCATTTGGTTGTACAAATGATTCGTTCATAATATAAATGTAAGTTAATGTTTGTAGTGTATTGGATGTGTCGTTGTGCACTTACGACGCTGCAAATATACAACAAGAGATACCCCCTTGTCAAGTCTTTTGGTTAAAAATTTTAACATTTTTTTGTCGGGGGTGCTGTTAAAGGTTGTTATAGGTCGTTATAGCCTGTTAGCGTTTTTCCCTAACTCCACTAATCCCGCCCTCTCCTTGAAAGATTGTTAATAACTATTTTCGTAGAAAATATTGCTAATTCGAAAAAAAATGTATTTTTGCAAAGATTGGCAAATGTGCTGTTTTCACATTTTCACTTTTTCACATTTTCAGGGGTGAAAACGAGTGAAAATAACTGAAATTTCAGTTGATCATTAGCCGTTAGCTGTTTTCACATTTTCACTTTTTCACATTTTCAAGGGTGAAAATGGGTGAAAATCGAGTGAAAACGGAACGCTCGAACGAAAAAAGAGAGAAACAAAAAACAATAGACTATGTTTACACTGATTTTTGCAATCTACACACTCGTAGTGCTGACATTCTTCTTCCTGCTGTCGTTGGTGGCGCTTATTGTATGCTATCCGTTCGACAAGCGACGTCGTGTGGTGCACGAGCTTTCGCGTTGGCTCTGCTTCTCGTGGTGGTATGCACCATTCACCTGGCGCAGGCGAATAGAGGGCTTGGAGAATGTGGATAAGAAAAAGCCTTACGTCATCGTCATCAACCACAACTCGATGGTCGATATCATCTCGCTCTACTTCGTGCCGCTCAACTTCCGTTGGGTGTCGAAGCAGGAGGTGTTCCGCATTCCATACATCGGACCTATGTTGTGGATGCACGGCGACATTGCCATACAGCGTGGTCGTGCTGCCGAGTCGATGAAGAAGGTGGTGCGCGACGGCAAGATGTGGCTCGACAGAGGTGTTTCGGTGGCTATCTTCCCCGAGGGCACACGCTCCAAGACGGGCGAGATCGAGCGTTTCAAGGGTGGAGCATTTGTGTTGGCAAAGGAGGCAGGAGTGGATATCCTGCCCGTAGTGTTGGACGGTACAACCAAGGTCTTCAAGCCTAAGAGCTTCTTCTTCAATTGGAAGCACTGCTTGACCGTGAAGGTGTTGCCGCCAATCCCAGCCGAGAAGGTTGTTGCAACCGACACCACCTGCCTTGCAAACGAGGTACACGATGTGATGGTCAAGGCGCTTGCGGAGTGCAGAATGCAAAATGCAGAATGAAGAATGCAAAATTGATTAACGATATAATTCTGAATTTTGAATTTTAGGAAAATGGCAGAATTGATAAAGAACCATGCAACATACGACGAGGATTCCATCAAGACGCTCACTCCGCGTGAGCACGTTCGTTTGCGCCCGGGTATGTACATCGGCAAGTTGGGCGACGGTACGATGTCGGACGACGGAATCTACGTCTTGATAAAGGAGGTTACCGACAACTCGATAGACGAGTTTATGAATGGATATGGTAGTCGAGTGGAGATTACCATCGAGGATAATGTCGTATCGGTACGCGACTATGGTCGTGGTATTCCGCTCGGAGCGTTGGCTGCTGCGGTGAGTGTGATGAACACGGGTAGCAACTACGAGGAGGACGGCAAGAAGACCGTAGGTCTGAACGGTGTGGGAGTGAAGGCTGTGAACTACCTCTCGAGCGAGTTTATGGCACGCTCGGTGCGCGATGGTGAGGCACACTCGGTGATGTTCGAACAGGGCATCCAAACCGACGAGAAGTGGGAGAGTGGCGTAAAGGAGAAGAATGGAACTTTCATCCGCTTCCGTGTCGATGAGGAGGTGTTCGGCAAGTACAACTACAACTTGGAGTACGTGGAGCAACTCTTGCGTAACTACACCTACCTGAACAAAGGGTTGGTCATCACGCTCAACGGCACATCCTACGTCTCGAAGAATGGCTTGCTCGACCTTGTGAACGACAACCTGAGCGAGGAGCCTTGCTACGCTCCAATCCACATCTCGGGCGAGGATATCGAGGTTGTCATAACCCACGGACACGGCTATGGCGAGACCTACTTCTCGTTCGTGAATGGTCAGTACACCTCGCAGGGTGGAACCCATCAGGCAGCCTTCCGCGAGGCTGTGGTCAAGACCTTGAAGGAGTTCTACCACAAGGACTACGACCCTTCGGATATCCGCTCGTCGATCATTGCGGCAATATCGTTGAAGGTGTCGAAGCCGCTGTTCGAGTCGCAGACCAAGATCAAACTCGGCTCTAAGGATATGTGGAACGGAGGACCAACCATTCGTCAGTTTGTGGGTGAGTTCCTCTCGACTGAGTTGGACAACTACCTCCACAAGAATCCGGAGGTTGCGCAAGCCATACAGCGTAAGATTGTCGAGAACGAGAAGGAGCGCAAGGAGATTGCAGGTGTGCAGAAGAAGGCGCGTGACACAGCCAAGAAGGCTCTCTTGAACAACAAGAACCTGCGTGATTGCAAGATACACCGCACCGACAAACACGAGCTGGCAGAGCAGACGATGATATTCCTCACTGAGGGTAATTCGGCTTCGGGATCTATCACCAAGAGCCGTAATCCGCAGACACAGGCGGTATTCTCCTTGCGAGGTAAACCGCTCAACTCGTTTGGAATGAAGAAGACGATAGTCTACAAGAACGACGAGTTCAACTATCTGCAGGCGGCACTCAACATCGTGGAGGATATGGACACCCTCCGCTACAACAAGGTGGTTATCGCAACCGTTGCCGATGTCGATGGTATGCACATTCGATTGCTGCTATTGACCTTCTTCTTGCAGTTCTTCCCCGACCTTATTCGTCGAGGTCACCTCTTTATTATGCAGACGCCACTGTTCCGTGTGCGTAATAAGAAGGAGACCTTCTACTGCTACTCGGAGGAGGAGCGCGTAGCGGCTATCGAGAAGTGTGGAGCCACAGCCGAGATCACCCGATTTAAGGGTTTGGGAGAGATCTCGCCCGACGAGTTCGAGGGCTTCATTGGCGAGCAGATACGCTTGGATAAGGTGCGCCTAACCAAGGATGACCCGATTATGGATATGCTGACCTTCTATATGGGCAAGAATACCTACGACCGCCAGCAGTTTATTGTGGGAAACCTGCGCATCGAGGAGGACAAGGTGGAAAATTAAGAATGCAAAATGCAGAATTAGTTTTGAATGATAAGTAAGGGCTAGTAAGGGCTAGTAAGGGCGAGTAAGGGAGCCGACAACAGCGTCCAGCGCACCCCAGTAAGCACCGAAGGTGCGCCCCTAGTAAGGGCGGAACGCCCGCCCCCAGTAACCCCCAGCAATGTTGCGCCGTGATGAGGGACGGAGTTCGCAAAACAATAAACAAAAAAAGCTAATGGCTAATGGCCAATGGCTAATGGCTAAAAAATATGGAAGAGAAAGATATACAGGAAGAGTTGTTGAACGAGGAGGAGATTGTAGCCTCTGAGCCGGGTAAGTACGATGCTCTGATGTCGGAGCAGAGTACCAAGCGA
>JAZNHC010000091.1:0-3224 GCA_045576755.1 Alistipes sp. | reverse complement strand
CGATGCTCGATGAGTATCTTGCAATGCTCGAGGAGGCAAAGAAACGCGATCACCGTAAGTTGGGTAAGGAGTTGGAGTTGTTCACCTTCTCGCAGCGCGTAGGTCAGGGTTTGCCACTCTGGTTGCCAAAGGGTGCAGAGTTGCGTGACCGCTTGGAGCGTTTCTTGCGTAAGATTCAGAAGCAGTATGGTTACCAGCCTGTAATCACCCCTCCAATCGGAAACAAGGATTTGTATGTCACTTCGGGACACTATGCAAAGTATGGCAAAGACTCGTTCCAGCCTATCCACACTCCAATCGAGGGTGAGGAGTACTTGCTCATGCCGATGAACTGTCCTCACCACTGCGAGATCTATCGCAGCAAGCCACACTCGTACAAGGATCTTCCAGTTCGTTTGGCTGAGTTTGGTACAGTATGTCGTTACGAGCAGTCGGGTGAGTTGCACGGATTGACTCGTGTGCGCGCCTTTACACAGGATGATGCCCATCTGTTTGTTCGCCCTGACCAATTGTTGGAGGAGTTCGAGAAGGTTATGGATATCGTTCTCTACATCTTTAAGACTTTGAAGTTCGATAACTACACCGCTCAGATTTCGTTGCGCGACCCTAACAATAAGGAGAAGTATATCGGTTCGGACGAGAATTGGGAGAAGGCAGAGTCGGCTATTATCCAGGCTTGCAAGGACAAGGGTATGAATGCGGTTGTAGAGTATGGCGAGGCTGCATTCTATGGTCCAAAGCTTGACTTTATGGTTAAGGATGCTCTCGGACGTAGCTGGCAGCTTGGAACAATCCAGGTGGACTACAACCTTCCGGAGCGTTTCGATTTGACCTACAAGGGTGCTGACGACAAGCTCCATCGCCCAATTATGATCCACCGTGCACCATTTGGCTCGATGGAGCGGTTTGTGGCAGTATTGTTGGAACATACAGCGGGTAAGTTCCCGTTGTGGTTGGCTCCGGATCAGGCGGTAGTTCTTCCAATCTCGGAGAAGTACAACGAATATGCCGAGGAGGTTGTTGCCTATCTGAATGAGCGTGATGTTCGCGCACAGATCGATGACCGCAACGAGAAGATTGGCCGTAAAATTCGTGACAACGAGTTGAAGCGTATTCCTTATCTCCTTATCGTAGGCGAGAAAGAGGCTGCCGAGCGTACTGTATCGGTTCGCGCACAGGGTGATGGCGACAAGGGCTCGATGACGCTCGAGGAGTATGCAAAGTATATGTCAGACCTTGTGGCAAAGGAGATTGAGGCAATATAGAAAAGCAGAATGCAAAAAAGTATAATTCTTAATTTTTAATTCTTAATTTTTAATTTAGCTGAAAGCTAATGGCAGGATTCAAACCGTTTACGCCACGCCCGGCAGGACCACGTCCGGGCAATGTTCCTCCTCGCGGACGTCGTCCCGAGAAGGAAAACCCTCATCGAATAAATGAAGAGATTACAGCCGACACTGTCCGCATCGTAGGCGACAATGTCGAGCCGAACCTCGTTGTGCCTATTTCGAAAGCATTGCAACTTGCTGACGAGATGGAGCTTGATCTTGTGGAGATCTCTCCGAATGCGCAACCTCCGGTATGTCGTATCGTCGATTACCAGAAGTTCCTCTATCAGCAGAAAAAGAAGCAGAAGGAGATTAAGGCCAAGCAGACCAAGATTGTAATCAAAGAGATTCGATTTGGTCCGCAAACCGATGACCATGACTTCAACTTCAAACTCCGTCATGCCGAGAACTTTATCAAGGAGGGTGCAAAGGTTAAGGCTTATGTGTTCTTCCGAGGTCGAAGCATCGTCTTCAAGGAGCAGGGCGAGATTCTTCTCCTCCGCTTTGCGCAAGCCCTCGAAGATATTGCCAAGGTTGAGGTAATGCCACAGTTGGAGGGTAAGAAGATGAATATGATTTTGGCCCCAAAACCAAAAAAGAACTAGTAAAAATCATTCTGATTGGTGAATTTTACACCAATCGGCGATAGCCGAGTTGCTCACATACGTCAAGTATGCTGCGCACTCGGCTTCTTGCTTGGCGCAAAATTCCCTCAATCACCTATGATTTTTAGTGCAGAGAATAAGGTGGTTACAATTCAGCGATAAGCGAGTTCCTCACATACGCTAAGTATGCTGCGGACTCGCTTTCTTGTATGCCTATAAATTGCCTAATTATAGACATAAAAAAGCCGAGCAAAAGCTCGGCTCAAATAGTTTTCCGTTTTCCGTTTTCCGTTTTTACATCATTCCGCCCATACCGCCGGCAGGCATTGGTGGCATTGGAGTTTCGACCTTCTTCTCGGCCAATACACACTCGGTAGTGAGGAACATCGAAGCAATAGATGCGGCATTCTCGAGTGCCACACGCGACACCTTGGTAGGGTCGATGATACCTGCATCGAGCAGATTCTCGTAGCGATCATCGCGGGCATTGTAGCCGAAAGCACCCTCGCCCTCGCAAACCTTATTAACAACTACCGAACCCTCGCCGCCTGCGTTGTTTACAATCTGGCGGAGTGGCTCTTCGATAGCGCGTTTCACAATTTGGATACCCGTGGTCTGATCGTCGTTCTCGCCCTTCAAGCCCTCGAGCGACGAGATAGCACGGATATATGCTACACCACCACCCGGAACGATACCCTCTTCAACGGCTGCACGAGTAGCTGCCAAGGCATCATCTACGCGATCCTTCTTTTCCTTCATCTCGACCTCGGTTGCAGCACCAACGTAGAGTACGGCTACGCCACCTGCCAACTTAGCAAGACGCTCCTGCAACTTCTCACGGTCGTAGTCCGACTTCGACACCTCGATCGAAGCACGAATCTGATCTACACGCGCCTTGATAGCCTCCTTGTCGCCACAGCCATCTACGATTGTGGTGTTCTCCTTGTTCATTGTAACCTTCTCGGCACATCCGAGCGACTCGAGCGTTGCATCCTCAAGGCGCATACCCTTGTCAGTCGAAATTACCGTTGCGCCTGTCAGAGCTGCAATATCCTCGAGCATCTCCTTGCGACGGTCACCAAAGCCCGGAGCCTTGCAAGCGGCAATCTTCAATGTGCCACGCAACTTGTTCACTACAAGAGCCGACAAAGCCTCGCCATCGACATCCTCAGCAATGATGAGCAGAGCGCGACCACTCTGTGCCACAGGCTCCAATACTCCCATAATCTCCTTCATTGTCGAGATCTTCTTGTCGGTAATGAGGATATATGGCTTCTCCAACTCGGTCTGC
>JAZNHC010000090.1:0-2810 GCA_045576755.1 Alistipes sp. | reverse complement strand
TAGCTATTTTTTATATTCGTCATTGCGAGAGCCGTAGGCCCGTGGCAATCTCCCTTGGTGTTTTTAGTGAGATTAGTGAAATTAATGAGTTTAGGGCTTGGTGCATCACTAAATTCCCTATACCCTCTAAACTCCTTAAATTCTCTATCTATTGCGCCTTATAATCTCCTCGCCAACTCCTCCATAAAGCCTATGCCCACCTCTATCGCTCTCTCGTCGGGGACAAAGGTCGAGGTGTGGCTGCGACCAGCAGATGTTCCAACACCTAAACGATAGAAAAGTGATGGATATTTCACGCAGTAGTGTCCGAAATCCTCCGCCGTATATCGTTTTTCGAGCATCTTCACAGCAACGCCCTTTTCAGTAGCAAGAGCAATCGCCTTTTCGACAAGTGCATCATCACTCACTACGGCAGGGTAACCGTGGTTTATATCGACCTCGGTCGTTGTGCCGAACTTCGCATCTACCGACTGCGCCGCAGCCTCGATAATGTGCCAAACGGTGCGGCGATGCTCCTCACTGAAACAGCGCATCGTACCCTCCATATAGACCTCGTCAGGGATAACATTTGTTGCGCCATCGGCAACAACCTTGCCTATCGAAAGCACCGTATTTTCGTCATTTACGGCATTGAGCATCGTTACAAGGTGTGCCGCAGCAACCACCGTATCGTTCAACTGCGCACGCATTGCTCCGTGTCCGCCCTTACCGCGCACCCGGAAGCGCAACTCATCGTTGGCGGCCATAAACTCCCCCTTGCAGAAGCCCAACTCGCCAACCTCCAAGCCACTGTCGGTGTGTTCGCCAATCACGGCAACGACATTGTAACCTTTGAATGGCTCCTCCGCCAACACCTTCGATGCACCACCCGGATTACACTCTTCGCCCGGCTGGAAAATGCCGAAGACTGTACCCTCGAAATCGGGATTCTCGGCAAGGCGCAACAATACGCCATAGAGCACCGCAGCGTGGATATCGTGACCGCAGGCGTGCATCACACCGCAGTTCTGCGATGCGTACTCCAAACCCGTCTGCTCCTCGATTGGGAGGGCGTCGATATCGGCACGCAAAACCACCGCCTTCGACAAATCGCCCTTGCCCTCAATCTTTGCCAAAACGCCCGTTTTGGCGATGCGGGAGTGCGAAATGCCAGCCTCAGAGAGGCACTGCTCGATATATTCAGCGGTCCGCACCTCCTCGAACGAGGGTTCGGGGTGGCGGTGTAGGTGTCTGCGAAATTCTACTGCCGTAATCATTGTGCTATAATCTTAATTTCGTAAAGTTTACTCCAATTTTTGCCCGTTACAAAGATGCGCTTTGTCGCCTTGTCGTAGGCGATGCCGTTGAGGACATCGGTGCGACTATCTCGCTCTTTTTCGGGAAGTATGCCCGAGAGGTTTATAACCCCCTCGACCACTCCGTTTTCGGGGTTGATAATCACGATATGGTCGGTGGTATAGACATTCGCCCAAATCTTGCCATCTATCCACTCCAACTCGTTGAGGTACTGCAAGGATTCGCCTCGCAAGGTAACACCAAAACGCCCCTCCTGCTTCATTGTTTCGGGGTTGAGAATGCGGATATAGTTTGAGCCATCGGACATATACAACTTCTCGCCATCGGTGGTCAAACCCCAACCCTCGCCCTTGTAGGTGTGGGTTGCGAGGTGGCGCAGAGTCGCCTTATCGTAGAGGTGCAACTTGCCTTCAAGCCACGTCAGCTGATATACCTTGTCGCCCAAGATGGTTATCCCCTCGCCAAACTCCTCTTTCGGGTTGGCGTGTGATGTCAAAATCTTTCCCGTAGCAAGGTCGGTGCAGAGAATACGCGAGCGACCATACTCGCCTGTTCCCTCCCACAATTCGCCATCGACAAACTGCAAACCCTGCGTGTAACTTGTGCGACTGTGTGGGTACTCCGCCACAACCTCGTAGGTGTAGAAGGTTGGCTCAACGGTTTGTGCAGTCGCACTCTTTTTGCGCACACCACCGCACGAAACAAGCGTAGCAAAAACTATCAGTATAGCTGTAAAATGCTTCATATCTCCGCAAAGTTACATAATTATTGTAATTATAACTCCAAAATCGAGAAAATTTATTATCTTTGCGCGGAATTTTGACAATTAGATAACAAACAAAATAATAGACAAAAACTATGAACATCACAAAGGTAGAGAAAGAGCAGGGTGCAGCCCTTCTTAAAATCGTTGTAGGCGAAAAAGATTATGGCGAGGCAGTAGAGAAGGCACTCCGCGAGTACAAGCGCAAGGCTAACATTCCAGGATTCCGTCAGGGTATGGTCCCTATGGGCGTTATCAAGAAGATGTATGGCAAGGGTGTAGTTGCCGAGGAGTCGTATCGTATGGCTTCACGCGCTGCATTTGACTACTTGCAGAAGGAGAAGATTGACTATATCGGCGATGTTATTCCTGCCGAGGAGCAGGGCGCATTCGACTTCGATAACAATACCGAGCACGAGTTCGTATTCGAGTATGGTGTCGCTCCAAAGTACGATGTAGCACTCTCGGCAAAGGATAAGATTACCTACCACAAAATCAAGATTGACAAGAAGATGCACGAATCGTTCCTCGACAACTACCTCCGTCGCTACGGTTCGTTGAAGGACGTAGATAAGGTGAAGAAGGACGAGGCGTTGAATGTAACTCTCGACAATGGCGATTTGCGTATCGAGGAGGCTTATGTAGGTCTTATCTCGATGTCTGACGAGGAGCGCAAGCCATTTATCGGCAAGAAGGTCGGCTACAAGACCGAGGTAAATATCAACGAGTTGTACAAGAACCCTGCACAGCG
>JAZNHC010000089.1:0-6849 GCA_045576755.1 Alistipes sp. | reverse complement strand
GGCGTATTCAACGCCGACACTTCGGAGCAGGCAGAGTAGTTCCGCAAGGTGTTGCTCACCCTCTCGGACGATGTGCGCGTAATTCTAATCAAGATTGCAGACCGCCTGCACAACATGCGCACATTGCAGTATATGCCTCTGAATAAACAAATTAAGATTACGGGCGAAACCATATACCTCTTCGCTCCGCTGGCATATCGCCTCGGTCTTTACCCAATAAAGAGCGAGTTGGAGGATCTCTGTATGAAGTATCGTTTTCCTGAGGAGTACGAGAAAATTAGCGGTTTGTTAGCGCAGACAGCCGAGAAGCGACAAGAGTACATTGATCGTTTCTGCAAGCCTATAATCGAGGTGCTGGACCGCAACAACATAAAATATGAGATCTCGGGTCGCGTAAAGAGTGTCTATTCGATATGGACCAAGATGCAGCGCAAGCAGATTCCATTCGAGGAGATCTACGACCTCTTCGCCATCCGCATCGTTTTCCAGACGCTGCCATTCCCATCCGAAAAGACTCAGTGTTGGCAGATATACTCCAATATAACAGATATTTACGCACCTAAACAAGACCGCTTACGCGATTGGATTTCGATGCCTAAGGCTAACGGCTACGAAGCTCTGCACTCGACAGTGATGGGTCCCGACGGACATTGGGTAGAGGTACAAATACGCACGCAGCGAATGGAGGATATTGCCGAGCGCGGTTTTGCTGCCCATTGGAAATACAAGAAGGCGACACTTTCGCAGAATGACGACGCCTTCGACACTTGGCTCAAAAAGATACGCGATGCGTTGAATAGCCCTACCGAAAGTGCTGTGGAGTTCCTCGACAACTTCAAATTGTCGTTGTACACCTCAGAGATTACGGTATTTACGCCAAAGGGAGAACAACGACAGTTGCCAAACGGGGCCACCGCACTCGACTTCGCATACGACATCCACACAAAGGTAGGCGACCACGCCATCGGTGCGAAGATAAACCACAAAATAGAGGCTATAACCAAGACTTTGAAGTGGGGTGACCAGATAGAGATTATCACAGCCGACAATGCTAAACCAAAGGCGGAGTGGCTCGAAATAGTAACTACAACCAAGGCAAAGCAGAAGATTACGGCATTTCTCAAGCGCGAACAGCAGAACAATATCGAAAACGGTATTGCGATGTTCGAGAGCAAGCTGGCGGAGTACAATGTGACTATGAGCGGACGTGTTCTGCGCAAAGCAATCGAGGCGTATGGATGCAAGTACAAAGATGAATTCTATAGCCACGTAGGCGCAGGCATAATCTCGCTCGACAATATCGAGAAGGTATTAAAGTCCTCGTCTACAAGCAAGTTGCTGAAATTCTGGAAGTTGCGTCAAGAGGACGAAGAGGAGTTCGAGGAGAGCGCCGAGGCTAAGCCATCTTCGGATGACAGTTTCGTTATCGCACCTTGCTGCAGCCCTCTGCCTGGCGATAACGTTGTCGGATTTCGCGACCCTGTTACCGACAAGATTGTCGTCCACAAGGCTACCTGCGACGAGCTTAATCGCTTAGCATCGCAATACGGCAAAAATATCATAAAAGACAAGATTAAGTGGTCGCAGCACAAGGCTACAGCCTACTTATCGACCATAGAACTACGCGGAATTGACCGTATGGGTATGTTGTCTGACATCACTCACATTGTTTCTGATGACTTCAGCATCAATATGCGCGAAATTCACCTCCGTAGTCACGACGGAATTTTCGAAGGGCAGGTGAGCCTGTACGTACAAAGCGCAGATGCGCTATATGCCCTGATGAACAAGTTCCGCCTTTTGAAGGGTTTGGAGAGCGTAAAACGCATTGAAAACAACGTAATAGAGTAGTTTTGAGCTATGGATTTTGAGGATATTCTCTCCGGAATAGTAGTGGTTGTAATAGCCATTATGAGCATTATTTCGCGTCTTATAGGCAGGGCTAACGAACGTGCAAAGCAGGCAGCTAAAGCTCAACAGCTCGCTGCTACGCAAGATGTGGGTAGAGAGAATGCAGCTCATCCTGATTCTGCAGAACAGATTTTCGAGGAAGTTGCAGGCTTTACTCGGACTTATTCCTTCGTCGACTATCAAAAAGTGAAAAAGAGCGAGAAGAAAGAACATGCCAAAAATGCGACAAATCGAACATCGAAAAAACTCGATACAAAAATGAGCACAGAGAGCAAGAGTGGGGCAGCAGAGAAGAAATTTAATCTGCGCGATGCTGTGATATACTCCGAGATCCTCGCTCCAAAATTCAAAGAGGAGGATAGATAGGGGAGTGAGCTGCCATTAAAGCGTTAATTCAAAGCGTTCGGGCTGCGGCATTACATACGAACAAAAAATAAACAATAAACAAAGAAGATATGGCAACAATTTTTTCAAGAATTATAGCAGGGGAGATACCTTGCTATAAGGTAGCGGAAAACGAGCACTATTTCGCATTTCTGGACATAAACCCACTTGCAAAGGGTCATACACTTGTTGTTCCTAAGCAAGAGGTGGACTACCTCTACGATCTCGACGACGAGACATTGCAGGGTATGATTCTCTTCGCAAAGCGAATTGCACACAAAATCAAGTCATATAGCGGCTGCAAAAGGGTTGCAACAGTGGTTTTAGGGCTCGAAGTGCCACATGCACACATCCATTTGATCCCAATGAATAGCGAAAAAGACGTAGATTTTAGCCGCGAAAAGCTTATTTTAACTCCAGAAGAGTTTGCAGAAATAGCTTCGACACTGAAAGAGTAGAGTAGTTGTTAACAACTTTACAACTACCTATTATGCAGGGATATAGACAATTTATCCCTGCATATTTTATATCGTAATTTAACATAATATATCACTGTTATTATCAGATCAAATAAAAACAGTAGGGGAGAGGAGAATATATCAGAAAAATCACCTAAATTCTTGTAAAATCAGCTCTTTTGTTTACATTTGTAAATATTATACATTTGTAAATCAGCACGATTTATTACATCTGTAAAACAATAAGCGTGTTAATACTCTCGGTCCACTTTACACTTGTAAATCACAGACATCCGCCCATCCTTTCGAAAAAATGGCGCAGAACACAGCTGTCCAACAATTGTTTTTTATACACCATACCACCTAATTATCAGTAGGTTATAAATTTCAACTAAACCGAAATACAGGTGTAATAGGGTATTATAGACCATTTGTTAAAAATCCTCTATATCGCGAAATAATACTATGTTTTTGTATGTAGTTTTCAATTATTTACACCTTATTACCTTAGATTAACCTTGATATAAGTTAAATATTGAGTTTTAACCATTTTGGATATATTAACATTTGTAACAGTTATTAACAATTATCAACAATTTACATTTGTTTAATTCGACTTGCATTTCTTGTTAATTTTATTTACCTTTGTAAAAACTTACGAAAATGGATGAAAAACTGCGTATTTTGATGCAAAGTGAGAATTTAACAGCCAGCAAGCTCTCCGAAATTCTCGAAATAAAACCAGCGGCAGTATCTCATATTTTGAGCGGACGCAACAAACCGAGTTTCGATTTGTTGTGCAAGATCGTAAACAGATTTCCACAAATCAATCCATATTGGTTGCTCGGTGATGCACCAGAGATGTACAACATGAAGGAGCAAAATTCCACATCAGAGAATCTGGTTACTTCGACGGGAACTCTCTTTGCACCGGAAAATGGCAATGTCGACCAAAGCGCAAATTCGAACATTTCACAAAACTGCGCTTTGCCATTACAACGTGCTCTTTCGAAATCGAATATTGACAGAATTATAATAGTCTACCAAGACCAAACCTTCGAGGAGTTACGACCTAAAAAATAGATGTAACATTTTTTCTGATAAGGCGGAGATCAGCATAAATATAGGGTAGTCGGACTACCTATTTTTACACCTTTTATATATTTAAGGTATAAATCGCTCTGTTTACGGCTGAAATTCGCGAGCAACCCCTCGTCGTTTTCAAAATATTCGATTCTCGAGCAGTTAAGAATTGCCCCATGTCACTGATAAAGTTCTGACAATCAACGAACAAGATATGTTCTCGCTATCTTTCTGTAACTTTATCATCCAATGATAAATCCGCAGATTGTATCATACTTTTCAAATTATTTCTATCTTTGTGCAATTAAATTGACGGAAAGAGGGGTTTGCTGGAAAAATAGCGCAAAATTAGCGAGATATAGCCCACTACCCTTCTATTACCACCAACTGTGTAATATGTATATTATGTTAAATTCTACATATCTTTAACTCTTTATGGCAAGAATCCATACTATCATCATTACGATCTGCTCTCTTCTCTTAGTTTCGTGTGCAGAGCGAAAAATTGTAGTTGAGAATCGTGCAGTGGTGTCGATAGCTCCGCTCAAACCTCTTGTTGAAGAGATCCTCGGGAACGATTTTGAGATAACTGTTCTCGTTCCACAAGGCGCATCTCCCGAGACGTTCGAGCCCACACCTAAGCAACTACGCGAGGTAGAAACAGCACGTTTCGTTTTTGGCACCGGCTTGCTCGAATTTGAGCAGGCACTGCTCAATCGAGTTGCGCGTAAAGATCAGATTATCAACCTTTCTCAAGGCATAGAACTTATAGCGGGCACCTGCTCGCACGTACATCATCACGAGGATCACAACCACGATTGTCACCACCACGGAGTCGATCCGCACATCTGGTGTTCGCCCAAATCGTTGAGCCGAATGGCTGAGAATGCTTACAATGCTATTGCTGTCGAAATGCCCGATTCGGTCAAATACGCTGAACGTTATACTACCCTATGTATCAGACTTTTAGACCTGAATACCGAGATTGCCGAGATTTGCAGAAAAGGTGAGCGCAAAACCTTTATCATATACCATCCGGCACTGACATACTTAGCTCGCGACTATGGCTTAACTCAAATTGCCATAGAACACGAAGGCAAGGAGCCGAGTGCAAAGCACCTTGCCAACATCATTGAGCAGGCACGCACCGAGGGAGTAAAACACATATTTTATCAGTCTGAATTTCCGGCATCATCTGTCGAGATTATCTGCAAGGACATCAACGCCAATGCAATGGAAATCAATCCATTAGAGGAGAATATAATTGATAATATTCGCAAGATTGCATCCCTAATAACCGAATAACGATGGAAGCACTGATATCACTAAGAAATGTATCGGTAAACTACGACGAGACTACGGCATTGGAACAGGTGTCGCTCGACATCTATCCCGATGATTTCCTGGGCATTATAGGTCCTAACGGGGGTGGCAAAACCACTCTCGTCAAGGCGATTTTGGGCATCATTGAGCACAGTGGTGAGGTGTTGTACTCCCCCACTCTTTTTGCTCGAAATCACCGACTTATCGGCTACTTGCCACAGCAATCCGAGTTTGACAGATCGTTCCCGATATCGGTTGTGGAGGTCGTGATGTCGGGCTTGCAATCGGAGCGAGGATTTGCCTCTCGATACACTTCAGAGGATCGCGAAAAGGCGCTGAAACTGCTCGAAATGGCAGGCATCGAGGATATTGCCGAGCGTCAGATAAGCGAGGTTTCGGGCGGACAGATGCAGCGTGCACTGCTTTGTCGTGCAGTGATTTTGGAGCCAAAATTGCTGATTTTGGACGAGCCAACAAACTTTGTGGACAACCAATTCGAGAACGAGTTATACACCCTGCTACATCGCCTTAACGAGCGCATGGCAATAGTTATGGTGTCGCACGATCTCGGCACTATTACGAGTGTTGTAAAGAGCATAGTATGCGTAAATCGCACCGTTCATCGACACGATTCGAACATCATAACTGCCGAGCAATTAGAGAATTATCACTGTCCTATTCAGATCATCTCGCACGGACATATTCCGCACACCGTATTGGAACATCATCACTAAAAGTAATAGATCAACTATGCTAATCCAATTTCTATTTGTACTTGTAGCCATAATCGTAGGAGCCCGACTCGGAGGTATCGGCCTTGGAGTGATGGGAGGCCTTGGTTTGGCAGTACTCACCTTCGTATTCGGATTGGAGCCGACTACACCTCCTATTGACGTTATGCTGATGATTGCGGCAGTGATTTCGGCAGCATCGTGTATGCAGGCAGCCGGAGGACTTGACTATATGGTCAAGATTGCCGAGCGTATCCTTCGTCGCAATCCTGCCCACATAACCATTCTTGCGCCACTTGTGACTTACACCTTCACCTTCCTTGCCGGAACAGGACACGTGGCATACTCGCTACTTCCTGTTATTGCAGAGGTTGCTACCGAGACCAAAATTCGCCCTGAAAGACCTTTGGGAATTGCCGTAATCGCCTCGCAGCAGGGTATTACCGCAAGCCCGATATCTGCCGCTACGGTGGCTCTGCTGGGTATGCTCGCAGGCTTCGGAGTCGATTTGTTCGACATATTAAAGATATGCATTCCATCGACCATCATAGGTATTCTTGCAGGTGCACTCTACTCTATGCGTGTCGGCAAAAATCTCGTTGATGACCCCGAATATATAAGCCGTCTTAAGGCGGGACTACTCGACGATTGTCACGTCGAGCTTACCGATGTGAAGAACCTTACAAAAGCACGACTCTCGGTAGCCATTTTCCTTGTCACTACCCTGCTTATCGTACTTTTCGGCTCTATACCATCACTCCGTCCATCGTTCGACGGCAATGCTGTGGGTATGCCTATTATCATCGAAATTCTGATGCTTTCTGCCGCTGCTCTTATCCTCCTGGCGACTCGCACCAATGGCATCGAGGCAGCCAAAGGCTCTATCTTCTCGGCTGGTATGCAGGCGGTAATCGCCATCTTCGGAATTGCATGGATGGGCGATACCTTTATCAATGGCA
>JAZNHC010000088.1:0-4305 GCA_045576755.1 Alistipes sp. | reverse complement strand
TTATCTCTCAATTGCGGATGCAAAGGTAGCGACTTTTTTTTAATCTGCAAATCTTTTTGAAGATTTTTTTAATTTTTTTTAATAATTATTTTATACCTATATTTATATAAATAAAGAGGGTCTGCAGCGTTTTTACTCGTCGCAGACCCTCGTTTTAGCAGCTAACTTGCTACCACTCAACCTTTTGGATATACATTCTGCCAAAATTGTCGGTTACACGCACCTCTCCGCATCGAACACCTTCTGAAGGTTTGATATGGAACATTCCGTGAGCATTATAAGGTCTTGCTTTATCGCTCTTGTCGCGACCACCCAAAATATGTGGTCCTCTTTGAGCGTGATCCTCGAGGAAGGCGATATCTTTTTCGAACTTATGAGTCATGTTGCCAATCTTGACTCCATTCTCCCACCACTCGGGCTCTCCCCAATAGTTCTTCGACCAGTTCCAGATATTCACCTTCACCAACTCACCGCCCGTACGGGTTGGGGCATAGACGTGCATCTGGTAGTCGCGGTTTTGTCCTACGCTCTTATAGTACCACTCGATATTCTCGCCATCAACCTCCATAACCATATAGCCATTTGGTGTTCCGTCGTTGTAGAGGTCGCGGTTGCAGTGCAGGCCACCACAAGTACGCGCTACGCAGATGGATGTAACATTCTTGAGGCTCTCAAGGTTGGAGTCAGCGTAGTCGTAACCGAAGTTGTAGTGGTAGTGTCCCGACCACGAATAGACACGAGCATACTGCGAAAGCAACTTCGAGTAGCGAGCATACGAGAGATTGTTTTTGCCGTCAGGATCCTTCTTGCCGAAGTGACGGAAAAGCTGTGCATGACCACAAATCACTATTGTATGATCCTTTGGCACAAACTTCAAGTCGCGCTCAAGCCACTTGTAGTGCCAATACTCGAGTCCAAGACGATACTTCTGCTTGACGAGTTTGCGTGCGAAGGAGATATCATTAACAATAACATAGTGTACCTTGCCAATATTAAAGGAGTAGTACGATGGTGTGAGATACTCCTCGAAGTGCATCGTTCCGAGTGACGAGTCGAGGAAAGTAGTTTGATCGTAGTCGTGATTTCCGATAGCGTGGAACATCGGCACCTGACTCTCGGCAATAGTATTGAGGTAGTCATCCATCTTTGTCATATCATTGAAGACAAGGTCGCCGAGATTGATAGCAAAGAATTCGCCCTCGTCCGCCTTCGATTTCATCAGCGACACGATATCCGGATAGATAGTATTCTGCAACTTATAGCTTGCACTATCGACACCAACACCCTTGATCTGAGGATCACCAATCATTGCCACAGTATACTTCTCGGTAGATTTCTCGCGCTTCTCGAGCACAAAGTCCGCCTTAACAGCCTTTGCGTGGCGAGGTATGCGGAGGAAGTTCTGAGGTACACTCTTGCGGAACGAAAGTTTGTAATCGGAAGGTATCGATATGGTGACAAATCGTGCACGAGCAAAGTCTGACTTTATTCGATACTCACCATTAGCATCGGTC
Organism: Alistipes sp.; assembly: GCA_045576755.1. Lineage (GTDB taxonomy): Bacteria > Bacteroidota > Bacteroidia > Bacteroidales > Rikenellaceae > Alistipes. The sequence continues at coordinate 2,791 of JAZNHC010000088.1, read as the reverse complement.
TCTACACAGAACTCGCCATCAGTTACAACGGCTCCGACCACAGGCTCACCGGCTACAGTTTTCACTGTGCCGACAATATTATGACCATCGACCATAGCACTCAAAGGCTGAGCCACATTGTTGTCGAAGAAGTCACCATCGATGGTTGTATGTGCCGGACGTGCCACAACCTCGCCGACATAGCAATCCGCAGCATCGATCTTGCCACGATTTGCACAGTCCACAAAGAATATAGGGGCAATCTTTGTTCCGCGTGTACGACCTGCTACGCCACCAGCGTGTACATTCTTACCGGCAATATCGCACACAACTTCGCCAAAGTTATTACAACGACGAAAGTGCGAGCCATACTTCAACTTATTTTTGCTAAAGACATATCCGGCAACACCGCCCAAGTAAAGACCGCTCTTGCAACCTGTACCATTGAAGCGTACAACACCATAGTTGTTGCAGTTGCAGAATCGTGCGCCATCACCTGCAGATCCCAACACGCCACCGAGAATTGACGAATTGGCACAGCTCGAAAAGATGTTGCCATAGTTCTGACAACCCAAAATATTACGCGACGCATTCACCGTAGCGCATATACCTCCGACATAGGCAATGTGTGTTCCACTGACATTTATTGTGCCGAAGTTATCGCAATTCTGAACGTGCTGATTACTCTGCGACACAACACCTCCCACATTGCAATACCCCCTTGCCTCGGGATTTCCAACAAGGCTGGTAGCCGTAAGATTAGCCTTGTTTACGCAGAGTCGCACACCTGCACGGCCCGAATAGCCGACCACACCTCCGATATAAGTACGTGGCAGATCACCGCGATAGGTTATAGCACCCGTATTCTCGCAGCGGAAAACGGTAATATTGCGATTTCCCTTCGGAACGGTTGAAGCGACAACACCTCCTACGGAAATTGACACGCTTTTGTTTGCCGACACTGCCACAATCTCAGCCGAGATCGCTCCGTTGTTGCGACAGTCGCGTACGACATAGCCATTCTGTCCGACAAGACCACCGACGTAGACGTGTTTCTCGGTGTAGGCACCTTTGTAATTTACGATACCATTGTTCTCGCAGTTGACAATCGTTCCTTTGTTCACTCGAGCAATATATCCCGATATAACCTCTTCGCTATGCACAACAGTCATCACGCACGAGTTGTCGATACGCAGGTTCTTAACCACACCACCCTCAGCAACAAGATCGAACAAACCCTGCTTGGTCTTCCAATTCAAAAGTGCGAAGCCCTTACCGTCGAAGGTACCCTTGAACTCCTTGATCGGAATCCACTTCTTCGCCTTCTTCATATCTATATCGCACTCGAGGCATATTGCGCCTGCCTCGTTGCGCCACTGCGAGATATCCTCGCCATTGTTTACCGCCTTGGCAAATGCCATAAACTCCTTAGCGGTGCTGATGCCTCCTGCGTATACGGACACTACCGATAGCAGGAGTACCAAGAACATCGATAATCTCTTCACAAAGTTCATAATATTTCGTTTTGAAGATTTCTACTCTACCACTCCACCTTGCAAGTGTATGTGTGACCAAAGTTGTCGGTTACGCGAATCTCGCCCGAACGAACACCCTCACTTGGCTTGATGCGGAACATAAGACGAGACTTAGAAGGCTTGGTATAGTCGTGAACCTTGCCCTTGCTGCTTGTCCAAGTAACCGATGGGTCAGCCTTTGCCACCAATGGAGCTGCAGCCTCGTTGATAGCAATTGCATCGAGGTCCTCCTCTTTGTGTTGCTCGAGGTTTCCTACCTTCACGCCATTCTCCCACCACTCAGGCTCCGACCAGAAGCCTTTGGAGTAGTTCCAAATACAAGCCTTTACATAACCGTCACCTGTACGAGTAGGCGAATAGCCACGAATCTGATAGTCGCGCTCACGGCCAATAGTCTTGTAGTACCACTCCAAATTATCGCCCTTGACCTCTACTGCCATATAGCCGTTAGGTGTTCCGTCGGTCATAAGGTCACGGTTTGCACGCAAGTTGCCGCTACAACGGGCAACAGCCACCATAATCACATTTCCGAGATTATCCTTTGTCTCGCCCTCATAATCAGCACCTAAATTGATGTGATAGTGACCTGACCACGAATACACCTTATTAAACTTGGCGAGTAGAGCCGAGTAACGCTTGTAGTTCAAATTCTTATTAGTCTTGCGATAGAGGTTTGAGTGGCCACAGATAAAGATCGAATAATCCTCTGGAACATAGCTCAAATCCTGCTCTAACCACTTCACAGTATCGTCGTCAAGACCAACGCCATAATGTCTCTTGCTGTTGGCACGAGCATAGTTGATATCATTAACCAAAACGTAGTGAATCTTGCCAATAGTGAACGAATAGTTGATTGGCATGATATACTCCTCGAAGAAGTGTGTTCCAAGTTTTGTCTCGAGGATTGTCGATTGGTCAAAGTCGTGGTTTCCGATAACGTGGAACATCTCCACACCGCTACCGGCTACGATATCGAGGTAGTCGTCATAAGCAGGCATCCAGTTGTAGCACAAGTCGCCGAGGTTGATTGTAAAGAGAGGCTTGCCCTCCTTTTTGGACAACTCCACAACGTCGGGAAGAATCACATCGCGGAACTTCTCGCTCGAGGTGTCGTGGTTGAAGCCTCGCATCTGAGGGTCGCCAACCATCGCTATGAGATAGTCGTCCATCGGGGTCTCGCGCTTCTCGAGTGCAAAGTTAGCAGCCGCACCCTTCGAGTGGCGATGTATACGACGGAAAATCTGAGGTACACTATTGCGGAATGGCACCTTGTAGCC
>JAZNHC010000087.1:0-50569 GCA_045576755.1 Alistipes sp. | reverse complement strand
CCTTTGCGCGGCGAGCAGCCAACACCTTGCGGCCATTCGCAGTAGCCATACGAGCGCGGAAACCGTGCTTGTTGATGCGCTTGCGGCGCGATGGCTGGTAAGTTCTCTTCATTGCCATAATCGTATAATTTTTATTGTTTTTACTCTCTTATCCCGTTTATTTCAGCGCATAATGTCCCTATGCGAGGTGCAAAGGTACAACGTTTTTTTAATTTTGCAAAACCTTTTTATAAAAAATCATCCTTCTCGGTAATTTTTGCACCAATCACAAGTAAGTATTCGAGGTTATAGTGGGTTACAGAGGGTGATCGTAGGGACGCGAAAAAGAATTTTTGATTTTTAATTGATGTGTTTACTTTTTTTACTACCTTTGTAGTAATTGACCAAAAACTATAATAAAAGATGCTTGATAAATTTGTAAATCGTCATATCGGGTGCAGCAACCCCGATACACTCAAAGCGATGCTCGACACTATCGGTGTCGCTTCGGTAGATGAACTAATCTCGCAGGTTATCCCTTCGGATATCCGCCTGAATACTCCCCTTGCACTTGGTGAAGCTATGAGCGAGTATGAGTTTGCAGCCCACATTCAGGAGTTGGCAACTCGCAATCAGCAGTTCCGCTCGTTTATAGGTATGGGTTACTACCCTAACGCCTGCTCGGCAGCCATTATGCGCAACGTATTCGAGAACCCTGCGTGGTACACCTCTTATACCCCATATCAGGCGGAGATTTCGCAGGGACGATTGGAGGCTCTTTTGAACTACCAAACAGCTATCATATCGCTTACGGGAATGGAGATCGCCAACTGTTCGCTACTCGACGAGGGTACCGCAGCCGCCGAGGCTATGGCGATGATGTTCGCCCTCCGCTCACGCGAGGCTGTCAAGGAGGGACGCAACCTCCTCTTTGTAGACGAAAACATCTTCCCACAGACACTCGATGTATTGCTCACGCGCAGCGAGCCATTCGGCATCGAGCTTATCGTTGATAACTATGCCGACTACACCTTCACGGGCAAGGAGTTCGGAGCTATCGTGCAGTACCCTGCCGCAAATGGCGAGGTACGCGACTACTCAGATTTTGTAGCTGCAGCACACGCAGTAGGCGCACTCGTTACAGCCGACGCCGACCTTCTCTCGTTGGCCCTGCTTGCTCCTCCTGCCGAATGGGGCGCAGATATTGCCGTAGGTACAACCCAGCGTTTGGGTTGCCCAATGGGCTTCGGAGGACCTTCGGCTGGTTATATGGCAACAAAGGAGGCATTCAAGCGCAATATGCCGGGACGAATTATCGGTGTCTCGGTTGATCGTCTGGGTCGTCGCGCATTGCGTATGTCGTTGCAGATGCGCGAACAACATATCAAGCGCGAGCGAGCAACCTCAAACATCTGTACCGCATCGGCTTTGATGGCATCAATCGTAGGATTTCACTGCGTCTATAATGGTGCCGAGGGATTGCGTCGTGCAGCCCTCACTGCACATCTTTCGGCTCTGACCGCTGCCAAGGGCATCGAGGCTCTCGGTTATAAACTCGCCTGCTCGGACTTCTTCGACACGCTTGACATCGAGGCTGAGGCTTCGGTCGTGGAGTCGGTTGCGGAGGAGCACCACATAAACCTCTACTACCCTTCAGAGTTCCGTGTTCGCCTCTCTTTTGACGAGGTTACCACCCCTGCCGAGGTCGAGGAGGTTGTGGCAATCTTTGCTGAAGCAAAGGGTCGCAAGATGAAGAAGGTTCACCACGTAACCGAGCCACAACACTTTATGGAGCGTAAGTCGGCCTACCTCACCGAGCCGGTATTCAATCGTTACCGTTCGGAGAGCGAGTTGATGCGCTACATCAAGCAGCTCGAATTGCGCGATATCTCGTTGGCAAATTCGATGATTTCGCTCGGCTCCTGCACAATGAAGTTGAATGCCGCTGCCTTGATGCAGCCACTCTCGTTGGCAGGGTTCCAAAATATCCACCCATTTGCCCCTGCCGACCAGCGCGAAGGCTATACCGAGATGATCGAGGCGTTGGAGAACGACTTGGCAACCATCACAGGCTTTGCCGCCTGCTCGGTACAGCCAAATTCGGGTGCCGCAGGCGAGTACTCGGGCTTGATGGTTATTCGTGCCTACCACCAGAGTCGCAACCAGGGATATCGTAACATCGTTCTGATTCCTGCATCGGCTCACGGCACAAACCCTGCATCGGCAGCTATGGCGGGAATGAAGATTGTTACCGTAGCGTGCGATGCACAAGGAAATATCGATGTCGATGATTTGAAGGCAAAGGCAGAGCAGTACTCATCGGAGTTGTGCGCCTTGATGGTGACATACCCTTCGACACACGGTGTCTTCGAGAGTCGTATCCGCGAGATTGTGGATGCCGTACACGATGCAGGAGGCGAGGTATATATGGATGGTGCAAATATGAATGCTCAGGTCGGCTTGACAAATCCGGGCTTTATTGGTGCCGATGTCTGCCACCTCAACCTGCACAAGACATTTGCAATGCCTCACGGAGGCGGAGGTCCGGGTGTCGGTCCTATCTGCGTGGCTTCGCACCTCGCACCATTCCTCCCATCACACTCGGTTGTCGCTACGGGAGGCGACGAGGGCATCACAGCCGTTTCGTCATCGCCTTGGGGTTCGGCAATGTTGCTGCCTATAACCTATGGATATATAAAGATGCTCGGCGAGGAGGGCTTGCGCAAGGCTACCGAGATGGCTATCGTAAATGCCAACTATATGGCATCGGCTATCAAGGACGAGTTCCGCACCTACTACTCGGGCGAGACAGGTCGTGTAGGTCACGAGATGATTCTCGATTTGACAAATTTCAAGCGCGACTACGGCGTGGATTGTGGCGATGTGGCACACCGATTGATGGACTACGGCTTCCACGCTCCTACCCTCTCGTTCCCTGTTCACGAAACATTGATGGTGGAGCCTACCGAGTCGGAGCCAAAGGAGGAGATGGATCGATTTATCGAGGCGCTCGTTCAGATTAAGCGCGAAGCGGAGAAGATTGCGGGCGAGGCTGACAACGTTGTAGCCAACGCACCACATATTGCCGAGGAGATTGCGGGCGAGTGGTCGCACCCATATTCGCGCCAGGAGGCGGCATTCCCGTTGGAGTGGGTAGCACGCTCGAAGTTCTTCCCTTATGTATCGAAGATCGACAACGGTTACGGTGATAGAAACCTCGTCTGCAAGAACGATATCTAAAAGCGTAAACGTCCACATAAAGATAAGGTGCCCAAAAAAATTGGACACCTTATCTTTGTATTAGTTACACTCTACCTGTCGATAGACTTTGCCGTCGGATCGTTCAGCAATCGTTCGATTTCGGCTCTTTGCTCGGCATCAGGCTCGGCATCGAGACTATCCATAATCTGACGCGAGAGCGTACCTGCATCATCCTTCTTCAGTATACGCTCCACCTCGCTATCCGACGAAAACATACGCGAGGAGAAGCCGTCCACATAGTTCACGCCCGAGAAGATAACTCCCAAGAGCAGGAGTATCCAAGCCAAAATAGTCACTAACAACACCCAAAGGCGAGGTTTACGGTTGATCAATAGCGAGATAATAAGGTAGCCGACATAGGCTGCAGGAACCATTACCAACAAAAGGCTGCAAACAAGCAGCGGCACACCGATATCACCAACCACCTCGGCCATATTGCCGACATCGCCAAGTCCCATCGAGAGTATACCGCTTGAGCCTGCGAGCACTCCCACAATCATTATTAAAATGGCAAAGACAAATGCCGTAATTGGGAAGAGCAACAGACCAAGCATAGCCTTCAATATCACGACTACCACGCGACCAAATGTAGTTACAACGGTTGCGACACTCGACTTTGCCTGTTCCTCCTGAGTTGAAGTCTGCTTGTTGGCTATGGAGCTGGCAGATATGGTTTCGCCCTCCATCTCGAGCTTTTGGCGTGCCGACTTTGCACCCGGAATAGCAAACCACAAAATCAGGTAGGTCAAGAGGAATATTCCAAAGAGATTTGCCCCCAACTGACTGCACCACCACAAACCCGGTATACCACTTAAGAAAAGCAGAATAAGCGGAGCAAATATAATCAGTCGAACCCACACTGCATCCACACCAAAATATTTTGCCAAACCTGCACATACGCCACCCAACTTCGAACTCTCGAGGTCACGATAAAGACGGCGCGGAATACGGGATTCGGCACATTGCTGCTGCTTGCTCTCCTCGCCCGAAATATCCTCGGGCGAGCCAAGCTGACCGATGATATTCTCAATGAGCGGCAGAGCCACTACCGCGCGAGTATCACTCTGCGCCGAAAGTATCAGTTCGGCAATTCGCGCCTCGATATCTGCCAAAATCTCATCGCAATCGGGATTGTCGCCATAACTCTCTCTCAGCGAGTGTAAATAGTCGTTCAAACGATTGTAGGCACCCTTCTCGAGGGTAAATCCCACACCCGATATACTGCATCTCTTTATCTCATTCATATCTTCTCCTCCTACTTTTTACGGATTGTACTTGCACCCCTGTTCGAGATGGTATTGACCTGACACGCACCATCGTATACAACCGACGATGCTCCTCCGACTGAGATGTTCAACATCTGGCTGCACTCGACCTCTACTGCCGATGCACCACTCGCCTCCACGGTGCAGAACTCGGCTTTGACAAGAGCCTTCGATGCTCCCAAACACTCCAAATCGAGTGTCGTGACATTAAGTTTCTCGGCGTGCAGGATCGCAGCGCCCGCAATGTCCACCTCGCTCTCGGCTGCCATACCCGAAAGATGGAGCTCGGATGCGCCCGTAATATCAACATCGAGTTCGCCTGCTGCCACCTCGGCCCTGACTGTCGAAGCACCCGAAGCCTCAATCGAAACCTCTCGCGCGCCCGACCTCACCTCGATAACCGATGCTGAGGATGCCTCCAAGTCCAACTCACCACACATAATCGACGGTTTGACAATAACGCGCGCAGCCGACGAGGTCGCAATCTCCTCTATCATTCCGTTGTATGGCACATATACCTCGGCTATAATATTCGAGCGACGCGACACGGGAGCACCCGATAGGATAGTTGCCTTGAGAGTGTTATCTTTCACCGAAAGCGACACATAAGGGATAACCGACTGCGGTGCTCGAACTATAATATTTCCGGTTGTGCGCTCCTCCACAATTACGCGAATGGCACGCGAAGCCTCGATCTTATTGAAATGCATTGCCGAACGACGAGCCTCGACCACAATCTTATGTTCGGAGGCGAGCATCACACCCGTCTTGGAAGTATCCTCACCCTGTGCAAATGTTACAGCACAAAGGAGTGTTGCAGCAAAGATTAAAAATAGTCGTTTCATAATAGTTGTGTGTTTTAGTGTTTATTACGAATGGTATTTATCTGCTCAACCAAGGTATCCCACGCCTCGTCCAATGAGGCGAGGTAAGTACGTCCCTGCTCGGTCAGTGTATAGTATTTACGCGGAGGGCCCTGCAACGACTCCTCCCAGCGGTAGGTCAGATATCCTGCATTCTTCAATCGGGTAAGCAGTGGATAGAGCGTGCCCTCCACCACTATCATTTCTGCTCTTTTCAATTCGGTAATAATGGCCGGAGCATACTCGTCGCCATTAGCCAAAATGGCGAGTACACAGTAGTCCATTATACCCTTACGCATCTGGATCTTTACGTTATCTTCCTTCATAGTTCTCTCTCTTTAGATTGTGACTCAACCTACTCCTCCTCAGGAATAAGCAACCACAAAATAATATATACCCACAACGACATTCCGCCAAATATCACAAGACAGAGTGCCAGGATTCGCATCACAGTCACATCCACGCCCAGATAGTTTGCCAAACCGGCACACACTCCCGCAATGGAGCGATTAGTACGCGAACGACGCAATTGTTTTGTCTTCATACCTCCTACATTATTATTGGTTTCACTATGACTCTCCGTGCCAAAATCCTCGGGACGACCAATACGCGCAATGGCACGCTCCACCATCGCTAACGTCACAACCATCATCGCCGAGGGTAGCTCCTCGCGAAAAATCTCGGCTATACGAATTTCGATATCGTTCATTACCTCGTCGGTATCGGTTGCAATTCGACGTCGCACATCATCCAAATAGACTGTCAGACGGTCATACGCATCACGATCAAGCATAAATACCTGCTGGCCGATGTTTGCATTTATTGTCTCTTTCATACAAATTGTAAACTTTAATAGTACTTTGGTATTGCAAATATAATACATTATATTGTACTATGCAATATATAGTACTGAAATTTTAATGTCAATCATGCAAAATTTTACAATTTTATCGTATTACGATATTTATACCTAAATATATATAAAGCAACTTGCTGCGGTTGTACGAAAAGAATCACTCTCTTTCGGAAAATAACACCCTTAGTCGCTATTATACTCTGGTACGTCGATGCCAAGCCGTGTACTGCCGTCGTGACAAACGAGATATCGCAGTGACTCCTGAGAACTCCATTCTTATGCAATATAAGAAACTATTTATGATTATGAAAAGAGTACTAAAATTTGGTGTTTTTACACTTGCTTTATTGCTCTCGGTAAATGCATTTGCTCAGAACGAAGCCGACAGAATCCTTGGCATTTATCAGGTTGAGGAGGATGGTCATCAATCGAGAGTTCAATTCACAAAGCGTGCCGACGGCAAGATCTACAACGTAGAGTGCTCATTCGATAACAGCACCACACTGCGCGTAAAGGGCTCGTGGGGACCAATCTCACTCTCGCGCTATTGGAAGAAGATCAAGTAATCGTCTCGACAAACCGAGTATTCACAGAACGGGTAGACACAAGTTTATCCGTTCTTTCTTTTGAAAGATAGTAGTTTTCGTAAAATTTCACTATCTTTGTCGGGATAAGAGAAATTGTGAGGGGGATAGGAAGTATTAGAGAGGTTAGGGAATTTAGAGAATATAGGGAATTGTTCACTAATGGAAATGGAATAATTAAACCTTCATAATTCCTCCATTTAGCAACTCCTTACAACGAAGAATAAACTTTAAGATATAGTAACAACTTTAATTATAGGCAAACTTATTGGAGCAACGTAGCCTACGGCTATGTAGCGACAAGTCTCCCTTTGCAAAGGGAGGTTTGGAGGGATTTTAGAAATGGAATAATTTACCTTCATAATCCCTCCCATAAGGAAAACGTTAGAATATAAACAAAACATAAAGGAATAGTAACAACTTTAATTATAAGTAAATTATGAAGGTAGAAAACACAAAATTTGTTGCGGTAAACTACACTCTTACCGTAGACGGACAGATTGCAGACCAGAATCCTGAGGGTCAGCCACTCGAGTTTGTATGTGGTGCAGGTATGTTGCTCCCTAAGTTCGAGGGCGCACTTATCGGCAAGGAGCCTGGCGATAAGGTTTCGTTCACTTTGGAGCCAAAGGATGGCTACGGAGAGTTGATCGCCGAGGCTATCGTAGAGTTGCCGAAGACAATCTTTATGATTGATGGCAAGGTTGTCGAGGAGATGCTCTTCGTAGGTAACGTAGTACCTATGAGCGACGCTGAGGGACACCGCATGAACGGTATCATCAAGGAGGTTAAGGATGAGACTATTATGATGGACTTCAATCACCCTATGGCAGGCAAGACCTTGAACTTCGACGTAGAGGTTGTGGAGGTACGCGACGTAACTCCTGAGGACCTTGCACCGAAGGGAGGTTGCTCGTGCGGATGCGACCACGAGAACTGCGAGGGTTGCGGCGAGGAGCACCACTGCGGCGACCATGAGTGCAATGGTGACCACTGCTGCCACTAAAAGAAGCGTTCTTGCCAACCACTACGCCAATAGACCGCTGGTAACGAACAAGGATATATAATTAGCTTCAAGTAGCAACAAACAGATGGAGGGTGTCCAACAGATTTTTTGGACACCCTCCATCTTTGCATTCGCTCACTGTATAGGAGAGAAACTTTTTCAGATCCTTTTCAGAGGTACATTCCGTTGCGAATAGCGTAGCGGTGTACCATCGTACAACACCACATCGACATCTATGCTGACACTGTCGTCGTCCCTCTTTATGCAGATCGAGCCACGCTGAAGCGGACGGAACGATGCGTAATAGCACTGCGGATCCTCATATATAACCACATAATCGTCGTTGCAGTAGTGCCGCTCGACATTCACATTCGAACCGATCAACCCCTCCTTCAAGCCGATCATAACGCTTGTTGTCAGATTGCTCTTGTCGGTAAGCGGAGTGAGCATAACAAGCACAAAATCGCCACTATCGCCCGCTACAGCAATATTTATGGGCATCTGCTCCTCGCCAAAATAAAGAGTGCCATATTTGCCGCTGTTGGGGAGGTTTTCCGCCCCACCGCCACCGACAACATCACACCCTACGGCAAAGAGTACCGCAGTAAGGAGTAGTACAATATGTTGCAATCTGTTCTTTAACATTGTAGGCTCTCGGTGTTAATCGTTACTACTGCATCGTTACGCTTCCGACATAGTTGAGTGTTATCTCCGAATAGTCGGTAAAGTCGATCTCAACACTTCCGCTTATCGACTTATAGTAGATAGTCAATGTTCCGCTATCACCATTCGCCTTGCAATAGGTTCTGCCGTTGTAGGTTACCTGCAACTCCGGGAATTGCGAGAAGCCGTGAGGATCACCATCGAGCAGATTTTCAGGAGCTGTGATAACAATATTCTCGTCGTTGGACGTTGTAAGAGTAAAGATGTAGCTATCACCGATAGTAGCAACTGTTGCGCTTACGATAGCGTGCTCGGCACCACCATACGCAACATAATTGGTCTTCTTCTCGGGTGCCAAAAGATGCGATATACACTCACCGTCGAACTCCACCTTATATCCCGAGCCGTTCACCGAAACAAGGATATCGGCAGAGTAGTTACCCTCGCCATTCTTGGTTATGGTATAGCGTCCCGTCGCACCTTGAAGGTCATCGCCATATATCTCCATACTCTTGCTATAATTGACATTATCGACCACACCAAAGGTAATCAGTGTCTCGGCACCAAACATCTTTTCGGTACCATCAATGCAAGAGTTATCGACTCCGATATATACGTACCAGGTTGCCATCTCGTCCAACTCCTCGAAGTAGTAGAGTTCGCTTGGCGTAAAGTAGAAGTAGGTCTGGTCGCCATCCTCCATGTAGAATGCTGCACGCAGAGGTTTCTCCTCGTTGCCGCGTTTAATGATATTTTTGTTCACCTCGACCTGCTTTTGTGCAGTCAAGTGGAACTTCAACACCACGCCGCCTACCAATCGAAGTTCTGCCTTTACATCGACCACGTCATTGCTATATGCGAAGGTCATCGAACCTCCCGTAATCTCGCTCTTGAACTCGGGTGACACCGAACCGAGCATAGCGCCCCTGAGATTAGAGATCACTGTATATACCTCCGACTCGGTAGTAAGATTTATCTCCTTACCAATAAGTGTCGGGCTTACCGCAGCATAGATATACTCGTTGCACTCGAAAATCTCGGCTGCCGATGCCACATCCGGCGTAGGAGTAGCAATAATATAGATATTCTCGCCATACTGCTCTACTGCCACGCTATTCAACTCACCGACAACGCCATCAATCGAGTAGGTATTTGCCTCCAACTCTGTTGTCGGAGGTGTAAGAGGAGTGTCGTTGTTGCCACCGCCCGTGTTGCCGCCATTATTCTCTTCACCGCCACTTGGTGTACAAGCCGCAAACAAAGATAGCGCAGCCACCATCAAAAAACAGATGAAATTTCTCTTCATAATCAGATACTTTCTATTTATATACTACTAAATTATCACTCCCGATTGTCACATCTGCCGTCAGAGAGTATGCCGGCAAGGAGCAGTCCTGCAGGTTGCAGATAAAACGATGCGAGCCATCTTCACCACGCTCCACTACTACACTGCCGCCGTCAATGCGTGCATAGCTCTCGCCCCACTTTCCCTCGACATAGTTCACATACCACGCGCCCGACCAATATGGTGCGGTAAAGCGATCAGGCAGACCTGCAACCACTCTGTATGGCACTATATCCTCGCGGTTGAACGAGGTGTCGGCATTACGCACAAGCATAGAGTAGGTTCCGGCTGGTACGCCATTATTGATATCCGTACTCCAAGGTACCAACAGCTCCAATCGCAACACATCACCATTGCCCACAGGTTTACCCCACTCGAACGACACGCCCTCCTCTGCCAAGAAGATTAGGAAATCTCGATAGGTTTCATCTCCGAGATAGAAGCAATCGCCCCTATCCTGCAACTGCGCCTTCGTAAGCGAGGAGAACTCTCTGTCGGATGTTAATAGCGAATTTGGCACCTGAGGTTTAACTGTCGATTTTGGTTCTATCGTGCCTCGCCACGAAAAGTAGCGCTTGCGACACTTCTTGCCCACCAAAACACCCTCTATCAAATAGGTGCCATCTTCATTTGCTACAATCTCCAACTTGCCATCATCCAACAGATCGGCATCCATCACGGTAGAGCCCTCTGCTATCGAGGCGTAGTAAGTTGCATCGGGGCGCTCTATAGTCTCGTTCGGAAGGTTTATGTATGTCATCATACCCCACACAAACGTACCTGTTCCAAAATCGCCCGAGTTGCTCTGCGACTGATAAGTACCGACAAGTCTCTTCGGATTGGCTACCTGACTCTCCTCGTAACTCACATTCAGCAACAGCTGCATTGCCGAGCCCGGTCCTACGAGATTGCCCATTTCATCAATCGCCATATCGGTATATAGCTTAATCACCCATCCATCCGAAATCTTACTATCGATATCGTCGCCATTGTAGGTCACTTCAGCATTGGTGAAGTGGACAACAGTCGCCTCCTTTTCGGTGTAGTCGGCATACTCCGAGCCTGTACCGTCCACGCAAGCAGTCACCGAAAAAGCCGCAGCAAGGATTATCAATGCCGCCATCGCCCTCATAAATATCTCTCGAATTTTACCTATCATCTCAAGCCGAATTGAGTGACAAATATACCACATTACTTACATTTTTGCAAATTTATGCTCACACTATTCAATATATATCATAAATGAAGAGGGTATCCAGCGGACACCCTCTCCAAGAATTTGTATAGCAAGAGCTATTTTGAATCTGATCGCATGTCGAAAAGCGCAGTTTACTCGGTGTAAATGAGCATTTTCAGGCAAGGCTAATAGCGAAAGAGCCTTGTTGCGGCAAGAAATTTTAGTGGGTAAATACTTTACCGTACTGCTTTTCGCGCTTTTCGTAGGCAATACGCGAAGCGGTAGGATATTGCAACTTGTCGAACTCGGCAACAGCATTGCGAATATCGGTCAGGAGCATATCCGCCATATCGCGCGTAAGACCCTGACGCACTACGACGCGCATAACCACTAAATCTTCGATATTCTTCGGCATTGTGTAGGCAGGAACCATCCAACCACTCTGTTGCAATACCGCTTGCAGGTCGTACAGAGTCCACTTTGCGGTCTTGTCGTACTCTGGGTTCATATACCAGATAAAGAGAGGGTTATCCAACTTTTTGGCATAGTTGGTAAAGCACTTCATCTTGCCAATCTGCTCGTGGCAGTAGCAGGCAATATCCATCGACTCCTGCTGAATCTTGCAGTAGCCCTCGAATCCGTAGCGAATAAAGTTATAGTATTGACCGAGAATCTGTGCCGCAGGGCGCGAGAAGTTGAGTCCCACCTGCGTAATATTGGCACCGAGGTAGTTTACACTGAAGGACATCTCCTCGGGCAGACACTTTTTATCGCGCCACACAACCCATCCCAAACCAGGATATACAAGTCCGTACTTGTGTCCCGAGGTCGAGATTGAATATACCCACTTGAGGCGGAAATCCCACTTAACATCGGGTTTCAAGAACGGCATAATAAAGCCGCCCGATGCCGCATCGACGTGAATTGCAACTTCATAACCCGTCTTTTTATTGAAGGCATCGAGCTCCTTGTCGAGAGCCTCGATATCATCATTCAAACCGGTCCACGTCACGCCTGCGATAGGAACTACGCAGATGGTATTCTCGTCGCACATCGCCACCGCCTTCTTCGGATCGAGCGATGGACACTCGAGCGACAATGGCACCTCGCGCATCTCCACACCCCAAAGTTGTGCGAACTTCTCCCAAACTACCTGATATGCAGAACTGAGTACGATATTTGGCTTATCGCACGGCTTACCCGCCTTTTTGCAACGCGCCTTCCAACGCAAAAGTGCCGCAACGCCGCCGAGCATACACGCCTCCGAAGAGCCAATACCTACCGCACCTGCTTTCCACTCCGCCTTTTCGGGCGTATGCCAAAGATTGGCTATGATGTTGATGCAGCGACCACACATCACCGCCACACGCGGATACTCTGTCTCGTCGATGTAGTTGATATTCACCGCCTCGTTCATCAATTTTGTGGCATAATCGTCCATATAGGTCGTGACGAAGGTGGCGAGGTTCAATCTCGGTTGTGTCTGCGGATAGGTCTCGTCCTTGACCATCTTGTAGGCCACCTCGGGCGAAGTCGAACATTGAGGAATTGTCTCGGTTGGAGCCGCACAAAGGCGACCATCGGTAGTAGTTGCGCAATTGGTTGTTGTTGCACACTCTTTTTTGGCTGTTGTTGATGTTTTCATAGTAATATGTTTTAAGGTTTTTGAAATATCACCCGAAAACATCGCACAAACCATACCACAAAAAAAGATATGGCGATTGAACACAACCGCCATATCTGTCACCTATATATTATATACTACTCTACCGTAAATAGGTATTTGCCCGAGCCAACCGAGAACTTGACGTAGTCACCGACAATGCCCACAGCCTTAACCGAAGCATCGTCGCAGGTCACCGCCTCGATGCTCTTGGCGGGAACATATATCTCGGCAGTGGTGTTGAACGGAATCTCGACAGATAGTTCTGTCAAGACGTTCTCGTTCGCCTTCCAAGCCACTGCAACCTTACCATAAGGGGTAATGGTCGAGGCCTCCATATTCTTGAACGCACCTCCCGTATGTGGCTTGATAGCTATGCGCTTATAGCCCGGCGCCAACTCGCGGATACCTACAGCACTACGATAGAGCCAATCGCCAATAGAGCCATAGGAGTAATGGTTGAGCGAGTTCATTCCATTATCCGGAATCGAGCCATCCTTGCGAATACTATCCCAGCGTTCCCAAACGGTTGTTGCGCCCATCTTCACCTGATAGAGCCAACCCGGGCAACCCTCCTGCAAGAGCAGACGATAGGCCACATCGCTATATCCATACCGAGTAAGTACATCGCAGATATATGGCGTTCCGAGGAAGCCCGTAGTGATATGGTATTTATAGTTCTTGATATTCTGCACAAGTCGTTTTGCTGCCTGAGCACGAAGATTTTCAGGCAACATATCGAAGTGGAGAGCTGTAACGTATGCTGTCTGCGTATCGCTCGACACCAAGCCGTTTGGTGTTACATACTCCTTGAGATATGCCTCGCGCACCCTCTTTGCCACATCGCGATAGTAGACAACATCTGCCGCTCTGCCGAGAGCCTCGGCTGCTCGCGCAACATTATCCACAGAGTGAGCAAAGAAACACTGTGCAACAAGATGTTTGCTTGTTACCGCCGACCTTCCATCGGGGTCGTTAGGCTTCGAATAGAACAGCCAATCGCCAAAGTGTGAGCCCCGAACCCAAAGATAATTGTCGTCGTAGCTCTCCTTGATAAGGTAGTCCACCCACTTCTTCATCGAGAAGTAATGCTCCGCCAGCACTCGCTTATCGCCATACGCCATATAGTGCTGCCATGGCACGATAGTCACGGCATCAGCCCATCCGCAAGCATTGATACGGTTATTGCTCTTTCGAGAGACATCGGGAACAAAACGAGGAATTTGACCTTCGGCACGTTGATCGGCACGCATATCCGCCAACCACTTCATAAAGAAGTTCTCCACACGTCCGAGGAAGGTCGCTGTACGGAAGAACACCTGTGCATCGCCCGTCCATCCGAGTCGTTCGTCGCGCTGTGGGCAGTCAGTAGGCACATCGAGGAAATTATCGTGGAAGCCCCACCAGATATTGCTCTGCAACTGATTGACCAACGGATTTGACGACGAGAACGAGCCTACATTATCGAATGACGACCATACAGGCACAGCCTCGAAATCCTCCACATCGAGATCACCATCAACGCCCTCGACTTTTATGTAGCGGAAGCCATAGAAGGTCATCGTAGTAACGAAGTCCCTCTTCTCGCCACCATCCATAACATATTGGCTTGTCGCCTTTGCCGAGCGGAGATTGACGGTATAGAAGTTACCCTTTTCGTCGAGCGTCTCGGCGTGATAGATTCGAATGG
The DNA here is from genome assembly GCA_045576755.1 of Alistipes sp. Lineage (GTDB taxonomy): Bacteria > Bacteroidota > Bacteroidia > Bacteroidales > Rikenellaceae > Alistipes. Next base: position 36,217 of record JAZNHC010000087.1, on the reverse strand, counting down.
TATCACCCGCCTTGCCTTGCAATCGGGCACGCTCCCAACCTACGATATTCTGACCAAAGTCCAGCACCTTCTCACCCTTCGGAGTGACTATATACTTGACCGGCTTAATTGCTCTATTTGCCTTTGGAGTCTCGTTTACGGTTGAAACCAAAATCTTTTTATCGAGTGGTATTACCTCCACACCGCTCCACTTATCATCCACCGTGTAGGCTGTGGTTGTCCACCTATCGTCGATGAGTCGTGCATCAACAGTACCTCCGTGGTAGATATCGTTATAGACAATGCCCGAAGCCTTTGCCAAAGCCGACATCATCCACGTACCGTCGGTTGCAATAACCGCCTTTTCGCCATTTGTATACTCCACATTTATCTGCAACAAGAGCGACAAATCCTCTCCATAACGGCCACGATTGTGAGAGCCCATACCTGTATACCAACCAGGTGCTACTACTGCCGCCACGACATTCTCGCCAATCTGCAACATCGAGGTTACATCGTACGCCTGATACTGTAGACGCTTGTTGTATGATGTCCAGCCCGGGGTCATATAGGCATCGCCAACGCGCCGGCCATTGATAAATGCCTCGTACTGACCATGCGAGGTGATGTAGGCTGTAGCACGCTTGATCCTCTTCGTGAGTGTAGCCACCGTGCGAAGGTTAATAGGGTTTTTGGCATCCTTTGTACCAACCAGCTCTGCCTGCCAATCCTCGGCTCGCAGACCTGTGTACCACGACGATTTTAAGGTATTGGAGGTACGTCCCTTGTTATCCCATATACGCAACGACCAGGTATAACGGCTATCGGGATAGAGCTTTCCTTCGTAAGGTACTGCCACCGACTCCTCAGACCTCACAACGCCACTAAACCATATAGGCATTCCGTTGCGTAGGACTCTGATCTCGTAGGCACTCTGCGACGCATCCTTCTCGTCCGAGGTGGCTATCCAGCTGAACACAACCGGGGCTTTGGGATCTACGCCAACGGGTGTTACAAGGTGATTAACTCTCAAATCGGACAACACCACCTGAGCCGATGCCACCATAGGCAACAGCAGCAACAACAAAAGCGATACTCTCTTCACTACACTGAAAAAGTTAATAGGTAATCGATATTACTTCTTCTGCGGCTCGGCCTGCGCTTTGAACACTGCGAGGATAGTGCCATTCTTCAACAACATCAATACATCGCCGTCAATGTCGTAGTGGGTCGTCTGCGAGAGTATCTGAATCATCTTCATCTCCAAATCCTCGTTGTGAGGGCAGAGCATCTTTGTTGAGCCGAGCGACGAGAAACGCAAAGCGAGTTTATCGCCTGTGGCATACTGACCAAGAAGGCTGTTGCAAGCACCTCGGCCACCAAGACCATTCTCGTTAAGGATGATATTGAACGAGTCCTCAGGAAGAGTGAGGCTCTCGCCACCCATCTTCACAAGGTGCCACATAGTACCCTCCAACGCCTTCGCATTCTTGACACGCGAACGACAAGGAGCACAACAACTTACTGCCATCAAGGCAACGATCACAACAGTTAGTAACTTCTTCATAGTATCATAAATATTAGTTAATAATTTCTACTCTTTAACAACTTCGCGGCGATTCATCAACGCCTGCGTAATAGTAAGTTCATCGACATACTCCAACTCATCGCCAAAGCCAATACCTCGCGCAATGGTTGTAACTTTCAAGTGCGGAAAACGCTTCAGGCAGTTCATCAGATAGAACATTGTTGTCTCGCCCTCAACCGATGCCGAAATGGCAATTATGACCTCCTTAACCTCGCCCATGGCAATACGATCAAGCAGCAGATCAATTCGCAGATCGGATGGTGCAATGCCCTGCATTGGTGATATCACACCGCCCAACACATTGTAGACACCTCGATATTGATGGGTCTTCTCGATAGAGAGCAGATCCGACACCTGCTCAACCACGCAGACAGTAGACTTATCGCGTGACACATCGGCACACACATCACATATCTCCGTATCGGATAGGTTATTGCACTTGGCACAGCGACAAATCTTTGTGCGGAAGTCGATAAGGCTCTCACCCATTGTCACCACGTCCTCCTCGTCCATTCGCAGAACGTGCATCGCCAGGCGCAAAGCTGTACGACGACCTATGCCCGGCAGACGCGACAACTCACCTACAAGATTATCTAATAACTTCGACATCTCTACTAAATATTCTCTATATTACTCTTCAGGATCCATCCCTTCTTGCCGTCGGCAATGACTATCTCACACCACTCATCCAACTCCGACACCACACGCACCTTTGTGCCTTCGTGCAGAACAAACAGATCTGTAGCCGAGCTATCGGGCGAACTCTTAATCGATATGGCAGATCCCATCACCACAGCCTCGTCGTGACGGAGCATATCGTTACGTGACGACACCGCAAAGGATGTTGTCACAGCAAACAGCAATATAGCACACAGTGTTCCATAAAATCCAGCCTTACGTACCTTGATAGCCGATGCAAGCAGGAAGAACAGCGCAAAGATTAGCGCCAATGCGAAGATTGCAAGCGACAAAATGGTCCACGCCGAGCAGCTCATCCAGCTACGCACACTTCGCAACCAGCCATTCAGGAAGAACTCGGGCACAGCAGCGATGCGATCCTTTGTCTGCGCCTCTGCCAATGCAAGGTTATGACGAATGTCGTCCGACGACGGATCGAGGCGCAAAGCCTTATTGTAGTAGAGAACTGCCTTGCCAAACTTCTCGTCTTTGAAGTAGGCATTTGCGAGGTTGTAGTACAATTCAACGGAGTATTCGCCACCATCAATTATCGCTACATACTCCTCTATCGCCTTGGCGTAATTACCCTCTATGTAGGCTCTATTTCCTACATCCCAGCGATCTAATGAGCTCTGCTCGGCACCCCTCACTCCGACAATCGACGCAAAGAGTATAACGGTGTATAATATAATCTTTCTCATTACTTTGCTATTTTTTCGATTCGGGAGATAACCTCGACTCCCTCTTCATAGATATCATTCATTTCGGCTGATGCAGCTGGCGAATATTGAGCCTCCTCGCAACGAGCTATCACTGCTATCACCTGCTCTGCCTCGGCAGAGGCACCACGACGCGACAACTCCTCGCGCGCAACCTCTCGCGTGAGGTCGGCAACAGGAATATTGAAACGATCACTCAGATAGCCCCACAATGCTCGCAACATCTCCTCGTAGAAGGCACGACGATCCTGCTCGCGCATATATTTTTCAGCTATACGGAAACGCTTGATTGCCACCTTATTGGCACGCTTTCCCTTGACCAAAACCACATTGCGATTATCCTGAATATGCTTACGTATGACAAAGTAGACGACTACTGCCACCAAAAGGAGCAGCACCACGATTGCCCAATAGGTTGGCGAGAGAGCCAAGGGTACAGCCGCAGAGAGCAACTTTGTCTTGCCGAGCTTGATAAATCGTATATCCTCACCCAAAAGACGCACATCTTCACGTTTGTTGCCCGGATCGATAATCTGCGGTTGAGCTACGGCACCACTGCCATCTGTGGTAACCTCGATATGCATTGGTGGTGTCGAAAGGGTTACATATTGCCCCTTATCCACATCGAAGAAGGTGAACTCCACAGGAGCAATCTCGTAGTTGCCTTCGGCACGTACAATGATAGGATAGTCGAAACGACGATAACCAACACTACCCGACGCTTTGTTCTGAATACTCTCCGAACTCTTCACTTCGTAGAGATCAAAGGTCTCGGGCAGATTGAGTTTCGGAGCCGAGATAAACTTGAGATTTCCCGTTCCCGACACTGTCAGTTGCAAAGTCACAGCACTGTTAGCCGGCACCTTTGTCGAAGAGATCTTGTGCGAGAGTGTGTATCGTCCCACCGCACCCGTAAACGATGCCGGTGCCGCGGAGGGTAACGATTTAACCTCAATCTTGGTCTTTGGCGAGGTTAGCTTACGCTCAACACTGACAAACTCTTGTCTGCCTCCGAAAAAGGGATCGTAGCTTTGACTCTGTTGCAATGCCACCTGCACCAAAACCATAACCTCGGCAGGATCAATCACAATGGTTCCCTCCTGCTGGGGATAGAGAAGGAATTCTGCCACATTATATGTCTCATAGACCTTATTGTTGTAGGTCTCGCGGAAAGGTCCCCGGTTAATCTCGACCTCGTGGCTCCAAAAACCATTAAACGCAGGCTTCTTCGACAAAACAGAATTAACAAGTTGCACACGGTTGTATAGCTTCAGTATCGCACGCACCGCCTGACCCTTGTAGACCGATTTCGACGAGAGTTCGAGGCGCAACAATAGGTCATCCTTCTCGATTGTGCTGCTGGCGCGACTCTCGGACGACGTATTATGTTTTTCGCGAGGCGAAGTGTTGTTGTTCTGGTTGCCATCATGCACCTCGACCTGTGTAGGCCTTGTAGAGTAGTTCTTACCATCAACAGCTATCGAGGCTGAACCTATGGTAAATGTGCCGGGGGATTGCGGCATCAAAATATAGGTTATGGCGTAGCTGACACTCTTGGTAATCTCGCCGTTAATAATCTGCACGGATGATCCCTGCGAAACAGAAGGTCCTGCAACAACATCGAGATTCTCGAAGGTAGGCTGCACGAATGAGTCGCTATCGGGCTTGGCATTCAGCTCAAATTGAACTCGGAACCCCTGTCCCATTATCACCTTAACGGGGGCATCCACTCTAAACGACACCTTCTCGGCTGCAACAACCGAGAAGAGGGAGAGAAGTGCTACGATGAGCACCATTATTTTTTTCATAAATGTTTGCATATACAACAAACGCGAATTTTTAATCATTTATTGCCGGAGAGGGTGGTAATCAGCCACCAACTCCGAAACGGAACCGACGCACGAAGCAAGAGCAGAGGGTGCTCGCACACTATGCCTTGCAAGAAGGAGGAAAAGCCTGCGTAGCAGGATTAAAGCGGAAAACTAATTCCCTTTTTCCAATTCCACAACCCCAAAATTGCTTATGAGCGAGGGAATTTTGTACGTTACAAAGCGCTGAGTGCGCAGCATACTTGGGCGTATGTGAGCAACTCAGCGACCGAAGTAAGGTGCAAAATTCACCGCTCAGAACAATTTTTAGTGTGCGAAGTCTGCGAAGAAATCGTTACCCTTATCATCTACGATGATGAAGGCAGGGAAATTCTCCACATAGATCTTGCGAACAGCCTCCATACCGAGCTCTGGGAAGTCTACAACCTCGACACTCTTGATAGAGTTCTTGGCGAGGATCGCAGCAGGTCCACCGATAGAGCCGAGATAGAAGCCTCCATTTGCCTGACAAGCATCGGTAACGGCCTTAGAACGATTACCCTTGGCTACCATAACCATAGAGCCTCCATTCTTCTGGAAGAGGTCTACGTATGGATCCATACGGCCTGCGGTAGTAGGTCCGAAAGAGCCCGAAGCATATCCGGCAGGGGTCTTAGCAGGGCCTGCATAGTATACAGGGTGGTTCTTGAAGTACTCAGGCATTGGCTTACCCTCGTCGAGCATCTGCTTGATGCGTGCGTGGGCGATATCGCGGGCAACGATAAGGGTACCCTTCAAATTCAAACGAGTCTTGATAGGATACTTGGTGAGAATCTCACGCACCTTATCCATACCCTCGTCGAGGTCGATGTCGATAGCTGGCGACATTGCTGGAGCCTCGGCAGGAAGGGAGCGTGCAGGGTTCTTCTCCAACTGCTCTACGAAGATACCCTCAGGGGTGATCTTAGCCTTGATGTTACGGTCAGCCGAGCAGCTTACGCCGATTGCAACAGGACACGAAGCAGCGTGGCGAGGTGCGCGGATTACGCGAACATCGTGTACGAGGTACTTACCACCGAATTGTGCACCGATACCCATCTCCTGGCAAATCTTGAGAATCTTCTCCTCCCACTCCAAATCGCGGAAGCAGCGGCCACCCTCGTTACCCGAAGTTGGGAGTTCGTCGAGATAACCTGCCGAAGCCTTCTTTACGGTTGCAAGGCACATCTCTGCCGATGTTCCACCAATGCAGATTGCAAGGTGATATGGAGGACAAGCCGATGTTCCGAGATCCTTGATATGCTCCTTGAAGAACTTCACAAGCGATTCCTCGTTCAACAAAGCCTTAGTCTGCTGATAGAGGAATGTCTTATTTGCCGAACCTCCACCCTTGGTGAGGAAGAGGAAGTCGTACTCCATACCCGGATGACCACCGTAGATATCGATCTGTGCAGGAAGGTTTGTACCACTATTATGCTCGTCGGTCATAGTGATAGGCACAACCTGCGAGTAACGGAGGTTGCGCTCCTTGTATGTCTCATATACACCACGCGAGATATACTCCGCATCCTCGGCGCCGGTCCAAACATCCTCGCCCTTGTGAGCCACGCAGATTGCAGTACCCGTATCCTGACAAGTTGGCAACTCACCCTCGGCAGCTACACACGAGTTCATCAACATTGTGTAGGCAACGAACTTATCGTTGTCGGTTGCCTCCTTATCCTCCAAGATATTACGCAACTTCTGCAAGTGTGCCGAACGGAGGTAGAACGATACATCGGTATAGGCCTCCTTAGCGAGGAGTTCAATACCTTTTGGATCAACCTTCAAAATCTTGCGGCCATCACACTCAACGACCTTCACATAATCCTTCGTCACAAGACGATACTCGGTGTTGTCACGCTCGATTGGGAGCGGCTCCTGATAGATAAATTCTGACATAATAGTTGTGATTTATGTTGTTTGTTATTCCTTTATGTTTTTCTTCTATTTAACTCCTTTTTTTCGCAGGGTGCCCCTGCGTTTACAATTCTGACCCACCCCTAAATCCCCGCCTCAGGCAGGGACTTGGTCCGCTGATAGCGGAGAGTTAGTTGTGATTTATGTTGTTTGTTATTCCTTTATGTTGTTGCCCTTTGTAGCCATAGTATTTGGGCTTTTAGCCATTGGCCATTAGCCATTAGCTTTTTATTCTTTGCTTTTTCCAGCCATTACGCAGGTATCGTTTTCGATACCCAGCAGTATAAGGGCGATGCTCTACTCCTCGATAAATTGTGCGTTGCACTTTTTGCACTGCCAATCGGGCATCAAACTATTACCCTCCTCGTCAACCCGAATACAGCAACCTCCAAGTATGAGTTCTCCTCTCTCATACGCCTCAACGGCTTCACCCATAGGCATACCATACAAGATATCCAATACCTTACCGCCACACTTTGGACATTTCTCGGGTTTGCTACTAACTTTTATCGGCTGCATAGTTTTTCTAGTTAAAGGTTCACAGTTCCACTACTTCAAAATCGTCAATTATGAGATTATTTTTGTGCGAAGCAAGGGAGCGAAAGCGGAGCATACTTGGGCGTATGTGAGCATTTCGCTATCCGCCGATTCGTGCAAAAAGTGCTCATAAGAACGATTTTATTTCATCACTCGTTCCAAAAGCGACTTCTTGGCCATGCCAACCACAAAGTCCTTCAAATAGAATGGCTCGAAATATGCCACATCCTCGGTTTTGCCCTCAACAAAAGCCTTCTCGGCTAAACGAGCCATACCGCGTGCCGAAGGGACAACCTCGATAAATATTGCACCTCCCAACACCTCGGCACACTTGGCTGCACCACTGCCGAAAATCACAAACGGATAGTCCGAAGTGCGCTCGGCAGAGAAGCTTGCACCATCGATAATCTTCGCTTCGACCTCGCCCTGCGCTACACCCTCGGCATTGAAAGTCTGGGTGTAGACCTCCATACGTCGAGCATCAATCATCGGGCAGAGCAACGCATTACCCCAATTCTCGATGTCGAGGATTCCAGCCTCGTAGTCCTCGCGTGCCACCTCGACCAACGAGTCGAGCGAGCCCACAGCTACAAGCGGAATATTCTGTCCGTAACATAATCCCTTTGCAAAGGATACGCCAATACGCAAGCCCGTATATGAGCCCGGACCCTTGCTTACCGCTACGGCATCCAAGTCGTCAGCCGCGACACCACTCTCACGCAGAAGTTCATCCACAAATACAGCGATCTTCTTGGCGTGGTTGCGCTCCTCATCGCTTTCACGCAACGCCAAGAGTTCACCATCGCGAACCAATGCTACCGAACAAATATCTGTTCCTGTCTCTATTGCTAAAATTAGTGCCATTTTCTATAATTCAAAATGCAAAATTAAATGCTACAACCCCAAAAATCATCAATGATTGAGCTATTTGTAGGTTTTCATTGCTTTATCCATCTCACGCTTTGCATCGTTTGCCTTGAGGTACTCACGCTTGTCGTAGGCTTTGCGACCACGTGCAAGTCCTATTGCCACCTTTGCCAAACCTCGCTCATTGAGGAAAAGACGCAAGCCAACAATGGTTAGACCCTTATCCTGTAAGGAGCGTTGCAACTTCGAAAGCTCTTTGCGATTGAGCAGGAGTTTGCGATCTCGCTTGGGGATATGGTTATTGCAGGTACCCCACGCATACTCCGAGATATTCACGCCACGAATCCAAAGTTCGCCCTTTTCGAAGTAGCAGTAACAATCGACCATTGAGGCTTTGCCGAGGCGGATGGACTTAATCTCGGTACCCACCAAGACGATGCCCGCGATGTACTCTTCGAGTATCTCGTAGTCGAAAGTAGCGCGCTTGTTGCGTATATTTATCTTCTTAAAATCTGCCATTACTACACAATATCGCACAAAGATAGCAAAATAAACGGAAAACGGAAAGCGGAAAACGGAAAACTTTTAGTTTTTCGGTTTTCGCTTGGAGTGGAAAACGGACCGCCGCGATTAAGCCGAGAGCAGAGCGAGCTTGCGCGCTATGCCGAGGCGGAGCGGTGAAAAACCTGCAAAGCAGGGTTAAAGCGGAAAACGCAAAACTTTTAGTTTTTCGGTTTTCGCTTTCCGTTTTCCGTTAAAAAAGGAGGGTGGGCGTGTGCAAACAGAAAATAACAGAAAGATGTGTAAACATATCAAAGATAAAGAATAATTACCTTTTCCCACCACTCCCTTTGCACCTGAAAGAGGCAAAAACAGTGCCAACAACTTTCGTTATCAATCTTTTGATTGGAAATAACCTTTGCTTTTCACGAATTTTTTTCTATATTTGCAAACTTAAATAAATGTCGCCTTATCGATATACGGCAATATAAAAACCCGCATAAACCCGCATAAAAACAAAAATTCAAATACTATGAAGAGATTCTTTTTGATTATTGCTATCACAGCATTAACTCTCTCGTGCTACCGTAGAGAGGATTTCCATGAGTGTGATACCGCAGATCTCAACAATCGAGTAACCGAGTTGGAGGGATCAAAAATCCCGAGCATTGAGGGACAGATTGCCTCAATCAACGCCTCTATTTCCGATTTGGAAGCGGTGAGCGAAGCGCTCAAAGAGCAGATTGCCGAACTCGAGAAGAGTGACGCAGCTACAGCTGCCGAGATCGAAGCGTTGAAGCAGAAGGATGCCGATTTGGAATTGCTTATCGGCAACCTGACCAACTATGTGCTTTACCTCAACGAGAGCACTATCGATTGGGCAAATGCCACATTTGCCACAATTCAGCAGTTCAACTCGCTGTCGAAGGAGTTGGCAAGTTTGAAGTCTTTGCTAGAGAGCTACAAAAACAGTGCGAACAGCAACCTCTCGAATGCCATATCTAACCTCACTATTTCGATGAAGAGGTGGGTAAACGAGCAGTTGGCAAACTACTACACCATTGCCGAGGTTGATGCGAAGTTGGAAGCAATCGAGAAGCAGATCGACTCGACCACAAATGCGGCTCTTGCAGAGGAGATCGAGAACTTGAAAACGTCGTTGCAGGCGATGAAGAGCGAGCTCACCAACGCCTACAAGGATGCTATCGAGAAGGCTATCGAGGAGAATAACGGAGAGATTGATCAGAAGATTGCCAATGCCATCATCAACATCAATTCGCGCATCGACACCGAGGTCAATCTCATCAACACCGAGATCTCGGTTCTCGCGCAGCGTTTGGGCATTGTCGAGGGCAAGATTGCAACTATCGAGGAGCAGATTACCAATATCAACAAATCGATTGCGGATCTTCAGGCATTGAGCCAGCAGCTCAAGAGTGCCATTGCCGCACTCGAGCAGAATGGCGGTGGCACCACAGACCTCTCGGCATTGAAGGCCAAGGATGCCGAGCTGGAGCAGATGATCTCGACACTCCGTCAATACGTAAACACCGAGCTTGCAGGTATGGAGGATTGGGCAACAGCGACATTCTCGACCATTCAGCAGTATGAGGATCTCCTCAGGGAGCTTGCCACTATCAAGCAGCTTATCAACAACTACAACATAGACGTTGATAATAGGATAGGTCAGGCTATCTCGCAATCGGAGAATTCGATGCGTTCGTGGGTAAATGCCCAATTGACAAACTACTACACCATTGCCGAGGTTGAGGCTAAATTGGATGCTCTCCAGAGTCAGATTAACGCTTCGTCAGGCACGGCTCTTGCCCAGGAGGTCGAGGAGTTGAAAAAGGCTCTCGAAGCGATGAAGAGCGAGGTCACTAACGCCTACAACGATGCTATCAGCGACGCCATCAGCGACAACAACGGCATAATCGATCAGAAGATTGCCGCAGCTCTTGCTGCAGCAAATGCCAATGCAAACAACCAGATCTCCGTGCTCAACTCCCGCATCGACACCATCGAAAAGCGATTGAGCATTGTCGAGGGCAAGGTTGCCTCCATTGAGGATCAGATCGCCAATATCAACATCTCGATTGCGGATCTCGAGAAGACAGACAAGGAGTTGAAGGATTATATCGGTCAATTGCAGGTCATATCGCAAGATCTACAGTCGGAGATCGACGCTGCCAATGCCAAGATCGACGCTATCGAAAACACTCTCCGCGACGAGATGACTCAGGCAAATGCCGATGTATTGGCGCAGCTCAACGCCTTGAAGGTTAAGCTCGCGAACGAGATTGCGCAGATCAACAACGCCATCACCATATTGAAGGCGAAGGATGCCGATTTGCAGGATCAGATCAACAACTTGAAGAACTATGTAGACACCGAGTTGAGCAATACACAGGATTGGGCAAGTGCAACATTTGCTACCTTGGACAAGTTCAATCAACTCGCCAACGAGGTTGCCACCATCAAGTCTCAGATCGAGGGCGTAAACAACAGCATCATCGATCTCGAAAGTCGCCTTAACGACAAGATAGCCAAGGACATCGCAGCTGCGGCAGCCAACCTCAACGCAGAGATGCAACAGAAGATCAACGAGGTGACCTATGCCTACACCGATGCCATTGCCAACGCGAAGAATGATATCACGGCGGCCTACACCGCTGCCATTGCCGCTGCCATTTCGACATTGGAGGATTCGATGACGAATTGGGTAAATCAGCAGCTATCGAACTACTACACCATTGCCGAGGTCAATGCCAAGCTTGCCGCTTTGGAGGCTGAGCTCAACGACAAGATAGACTCACAGAAGGCATACCTCGAGGCTTTGATCAGCAACCTCTCAGCCGAGGTAAAGAAGAGTATTCAGGATAACGCGGCTCTCATCAATCAACTGTCTGACGAGTTCGACAACTACATATCGGCGAACGCTCAAACAATTCAAGATCTTATTACAACGATAAACAGTCTGTCCGTCAAGGTCGCGGAGAATACAGAGGGTATTGCGGATAACGCAGACTCGATCAGTAAGCTCAGTGCAGAGATTAGTGCTATCAAGGCGGATATTGCAGCGTACAAGGTTGAGATGGCTGACAAGATTTCCGATTTGGAGACACTTATCAACAGCGGAAGCAGCGGTGCCACCACTCAGCAGTTGGAGGCTCTGAGGAGTGACTACAACTCGAAGATTACGGCTTTGCAGGCAGAGCTCACCAATGCAACAACCCGTCTCGAGAACCTGATCAATGCAAATAATGCAAATGTTGCGAATAACACCCAGGCTATTGCCGAGATCAATCAGGCTTTGACCGATCTGAAGAGCTACGTCGATGGCAAGGTTGCACAACTTGCATCGGACATCGCCAAGAACGCGGCAAATATCGCCACACAGGGCGCTATGATAGCCGACAACACTACCGCTATCAACAACAACGCGCAGGCTATCGCCAAGAATGTTGCCGACATTTTGAAGTTGCAGCAGGATATGTCGCAGATGCAGAGCGACATCACCGCTGCCTACAAGGATGCTATCAGCAAGGCCATCACCGAGCTCGAGGGTAAGTTCAACGATGCACTTGCTACCAGCGTTGCCGATCTCAACACCCGCATAGACACCGAGGTTGCCGCCATTGCAGCAGCTATCACCGCACTCGATGCCCGTGTCGATACGTTGGAGCAGGAGGTCGATGACATCAAAACTCAAATGGCAAATATGTTGCAGGATATTGCCGATATGAAGCAGCAAATCTCCGATCTGATGAAGAAGATTCAGTCGGTAAGCTACATCCATAAATACTCCGACGGCAAGGCTACAATCATCATGAATATAGGTATCGACGAGGGTATTGTCGAGTTCGACTTCCAGGTATCGCCTAAGGATGCCGTCAAGGATATCGCAGCTAATTGGCAGTCGGTACTCGCCGTTAAGTCGGTCTACACCATCACACGTGCCGTTACATTTGTCGGTATGCCTATCCTTGCCTTCTCGGCTGACGAGAGCAATGGCGTAATCTCGGTTACCGCATCGGGCGAGAACCTCAGCGACGCATTCTTTGCAGGCACTCAGACGGCAAGTGCTTCGTTGCAGATCTCGGATGGCAACAACAGCGTCACCTCCGACTATATCGAGATGGTTGCACTCAAGCGATTCAAGATCGAGTACACCGCAACTGCAATCCTCAACCCATATAACGAGGCTGCTTTGGGTGCCAACATCATCGAGAACCACTTCGACGAGAACACAGGCAAGGGTTACCTCATCCTCGACGATGCCATAAGCATTATCGGCGAGAAGGCGTTCTACAACTGCAACGAGTTGGTTACAATCACCCTTCCTAACTACATCACCACCATTGGTGTCTCGGCATTCGAGGGTTGCGACTCGCTCAAGAGCATCACCCTGCCGAACAGCGTTACCACCATCGAGAGCGCAGCATTCTACGACTGCGGCAAGCTCGCTACGGTAACTATGGGTGACAATGTGAAGGTCATCAAGGCAAATGCATTCGATAACTGTCCTTCGTTGTCGAAGATCTACTGCAAGCGCATCACCCCTGCCATTGCCGACTACACTATGTTCCTGAACAACGCTTCGGGACGCAAGATCTATGTCCCTGCCGATTCGCTCCTCGACTACCGCACTGCCGAGGGTTGGAAGTACTACGCATCGGATATCGTGGGCTACGACTTCGCTACAAATAAGGTCGTAACCACAGGTCCTACCAATATCGAGGTCTACTACACCACATCCAACAATCAGGCTCTTACGCTCAACTCGTTGGCAGACTTTGGTGCAAACCTCGTTTCGAACAGCTACAACGGCACCGTGGGCGTTCTCCAATTCGACGGTGCAGTTACAAAGGTTGGCGACAACTCGTTCGACGGCTGCACCACATTGACAAGCATCACCCTGCCAAACAGCGTCACCACCATTGGTGCCCGGGCGTTCGGTGCTTGCAGCAGCTTGAAGAACATCACCATTCCGAGTGGCGTAACCGCTCTTGGCGAGGCTCCATTCCGTGGCTGTACCAAGTTGGCCGCCTTCTATGGCAAGTTCGCAACTTCGGACAACAAGTGTCTTGTGGCAGACGGCACCTTGGTTGCCTTTGCTGCCGGCAGTGGCGTAGCTACCTACTCTGTTCCTACCGACGTTACCAAGGTGGGTACAGCGGCATTCTACAACACCGCCTCGTTGGCTACCATAACCCTCCACGAGGGCATTGCCGCTATCGGTGACGAAGCATTCCTCAACTGCAAGAACCTCAATACCGTCTACAGCCGCAGCACCACCCCTCCAACTGCCGAGGGTACATCCATCTTCGACGGCAACGCTTCGGGACGCAAGATTTATGTCCCTACCGCTTCGGTTGATACCTACAAGAGCGCAACAAATTGGAGCGAGTATGCCGACTATATCGTGGGCTTCGACTTCGACAGTAACAGTGGTCTTACGGGCAAGCCTGCCAACAACGAGATCTGGTACACCACAACCGACGGACTTGTTTTGACACCTGCTGCAACCGATGCCTTCGGTGCAAACATCCTATCGAACACCTACGAAAATGGCAAGGGCGTTATTAAATTCGACGCAACTGTTACTAAGGTTGGAAATGAAGCATTTTCTTATTGCGACCGTCTTACCTATATCGTATTGCCTGAGAGTGTCACTTCGATTGGGAGTAGCGTATTCTATCTTTGCGATAATTTAACAACAATTAATATTCCGGATGGTGTTAAATCGGTTGCAGCTGCAGCATTCGAGCATTGCTATAAACTCTCAAATATAACATTACCTAATAGCATAACATCAATTGGAAACTATACATTCTACGACTGCCGTAACCTTACAAATATTACATTGCCGGATAATCTAAAATCTATCGGAAACAATGCATTTAACAGCACATCAATAACAGCTATTACAATACCTGAGAGTATAACATCGATTGGCGCAAGTGCATTTGGCGGCTGCAGTAAGTTGAAGGAGGTGTATTGCAAGCCGACTACTCCACCGACAGGAGGTGCCAATATGTTTAGCGGTAATGCTACGGATCGCAAGATCTATGTACCAAGCCAATTGGTCGAGACATACAAACAAGCACCCCACTGGATTGACTACGCTTCGTATATAGAGGGCTACGATTTTGAAACAGGCGAAAGCGGTTCCGGCTCTGTTGCAATCCCTGCAAACAACCAAATGTACTATACCTCGACAGATGGAGCGGTGGTTACCCCTTACAGTAGTGCAGGTTTTAATGTCGAAATAGAGTCCAACACATATAATAATGGACAAGGTGTTATTACATTTAAGGGAGAATTAACAAAAATTGGATACGAGGCTTTTAAACTTTGTAGCAATATTAAAAGTGTTACCTTACCCGGCAGTATCACATATATCGACGGTGACGCATTTTATAAATGCACAAATTTGGCGAATGTATACTGCTTGGCTACAACGCCTCCCGATTGTCGCTATGGAGCATTCGGCGAGAATGCATCAAATCGTGTGATCTATGTGCCGGAGGACTCTGTCGATGAGTATAAGTCCGCTGCTGAATATTGGAATTACTATTATGATTCAATCGCTGGTTACAATTTCACCAAATAACCAACACAAACTGATAACAAAGGGAGGTGCGCACCTCCCTTTGTTATTTATATCCACACTTTCACGTCCCTTTAGACGCAAAAAACGCGACACCTTCGTCAGAAGACTCAAACTCACAGCAACGAGACTCGAACGGTTGCTGCAGGTTTGAGCAGTGCAAGCGAGGAGAGTGTGCAGAAAAACCGAAGGTTTGGAAGAGTGATTGAGAATAGATGCCAAACTTGTTTGAGCAGATATTTCTCAAACGATATTCCATAGTTGCGCAGCAACTCTGCACATTCGACAAGCGCAGACAACACTGCCACACCGCCACCAACTGACTGAGTCCCTTTAGACGCAAAAAACGCGACACCTTCGTCAGAAGACTGTCGCGTTTTGTGCAATATCGTGGCAGATTATCGAACCGTAGTAGATGATTTGCTAAAATTCGTGGAGTTTATCGATTGGTTGCACGATAATTATCCCGAATTACTCCCACTTCATTCTAAAAGTTTATAATTAAAAAATGTTGAGGTTTGTATGCTTGTAGGGGACTCCCTATCAGGTGATTACGAGAGCGGTTTCCTGCCTTAAATTAGGAGGCGTAATAGCAAGATAAGTAGGCGTGGTGTTGTCTTTCACAAATGTCCTAATGGAGAAAAAATCAAAAATTTTCTTACTACTCTTGACTTTTTTACTATGCTTGCCATATTTATTAGTAGCGGGACACAAAAATACCCGCTAATTAAAAATATGAGCGAATATAAAAGACAATGGAGGGAGTTGGAAGACTCCACAAAAGAGAAAATCAGCAAGTCAATGAAAGGTAAGAGAAAGAGTTCTTACCACAAGGAACATATCCGACAATCAATGCTTAACTATTGGCAAACAGTCGGACATAAACCAACCCAAGATGACGAAGACTCCGAGAGTGATGAATAACCACTTATCAAGGTTAAGACGACATCATTTTGGGTAAAAATAATTTAGCAAAAATGAAAAATCAAAGTGTTAACATTTGATAAATTAAAAATAGTAACAAACATTGATTATATACAAATTGATGATATAGACAGATTTCAACAAACAATAAAAAATAATACTCTAACAGAGTTAAAATACAACATTACATCTCCATATTTGCTATATATTGAAATAGACTATTTAGAGAAAGAATTGGTAATCGAATTTTCAGGAAAGATATTAGGTTCAGACTATAAAAAACTAATTTCAACTGAAACCATTAGACAATGTTTTGAAAATATAAATTCTCTCGGAGTATGCTCCCTCGATGTTGAGGCGATTTTGGCAGATGCTATCGTTGTGAAGTGTGATGTTACCCAAGATGTGTACTGTGCGGATATTCCGAGTGTAACGAACTATATACGAAGCAACATATCCAACTACCAATCTTACGCCGCAAAATTACTCCGAAATGGGAATTTCGTGGTGGATAAGAATGTTACCACTCGCCAAGCGAAGAAACGACTAACTATTTATGACAAAGGAAAAGAGATGAACAAAATGGGAAATAGACGATTTTTGGAGAAATACGATGTTTCGGCGGAGGATTTTAGAGATGTATGCCGATTTGAAATGAACCTCAACAGCATTGCGCAGATAAAGTCTTCGTTAGGGATTACGGACACTCGGTTGATGTCGGTGCTAACCTCAACAAAGAATCCGATTTTAGACTTTTTGGACGATGTTGTCGCCGACACTGACAGTGTGATTCCTCTCACCGATAAACAGTCTTATATAACTGCGTTGGTACTCCAAGATTGTAACAACGATTTGGCGGAGGTTGAGGCGAAGATGAGGCAACTTTACTCCAAAGGCACAAATCTCTCAAAAATTATGAAACCATACCGTGATGCACTTGCCAAGAAGAACGAGTCCAAATTCACCAAGACGGATTTACTCCAAATGCTCCGATAGGTGTATCAACTTAATTCTGTTACTTTTTAATCAATAGAGGGAGGCGAAAACCGCCCTCCGATTGTATCAGATTAACTTAAAAGATTAGTTTGCTTGATTTACAAAGATTCGTTGATGGTCCTGTCGAGTGATGACAGTGTCCCAACCACCAATAGGATTGTCGCCGTGTCTGTCAATGCCTGCATAACTCAACGAAGAGTCCTCATATCGTTTGAATTTGAAGATGGCATCATTCATCAGTGCCGAGTTGAACACATCGAGCGAGACGAGCAATTCAAAGTCCTTCACCGACAAACCCGTTACCTTCTTAAACAAGCCAGGTTCTAATTGTGTGATAACATCTTTCAAACTGCGCTCACGATAGTCCGTCAAATACATAAAGACAGGGACACGAGTAGCAAATTTTATCAGTTTTTCCTGTATCTGCTTGCGGAGACTCTTGTACTCCTTCTCCTCTTCGGTTAACTCCTTTTTCTTCTGCTTTGTCATATCCTCATCGGGAGTCTCCTTCTTTGCCTTCTTGACTTTCTCCGACTTGTTGATGATGGTTGCGATGTCTTGGTTGAGGTTACGGAATCCCTCAATGCTCATCAATGCCGCTAACGCTTCGGGGTTATTCATCAAGCGGCGAAGAGTCTCGTTGTCCACATTGACAAGCAACGCACTCTCCCAACGGCGTGCCAACAGTGTCGCCGATGTTCCACTCATTGCTATATCAAGGATTCCCGCCGCATCAATCTGCTTCATCGAACTACCATCGTATGCCAACACAGGAAGGAAGTTGATAAACTCCTCAACTTTCTTTTCGGGATTACTCTCCTCAACATTCAGACGACAACTGTAATCCGCAATTTGCCTTAACGCTCGGTTCGGAGCGAAGTCGAATACATAGCACTCCTCCTTTAAGATGTCCACCTTGTTTGGCGATAGTCCGTCAGCATTGCGAACTGTCCACGGAGTCTGCACACGGAACGCCGCTTGGAAGTATGTTTCGGGACTTGACGAGTTGCGGAGCATAAAGATTCCCGTCCACGGTTTCACTGACACACCCGTAGTCAATTTGCCACACGATAGAGTTATTGTTTTGCTCTCCATTGGGTTTCCTATTGCCTTCAATACAGGCGGTAACGCATCAATTCCGATTCCCGCCTTCGTTCCCGCTGCCAACACCACTTTGTAGTCGTGGTAAAAGCGATTTTGACGCTCGGCGAGAAGGTTTCGCATCGCATAGCACGAAGCAACAGAAGGCAAAAACCAAAAAGTATGAGTCAGCGTTGCCAACAGCGGAGCGTGTGAGAATGGCATCGGTGGTTTCTGCTTACCCAACTTCAAATCCGACACGATGTTCTCGGTGTATCCTCCACGAATTAGATCCAGCCACTTCTGCACCTCGTTCTCATATACAAAGTGTGCATCGTCTCCCTCTCCCTTTGCTGAGAAGAAGATGTTTAGATCAAACTCATTGAACTCGCCCTGCGAAGCAACCATCTGCAACTCATCGGGTAACTGATATGTCATCATTACCATACGAGGCAACGAGGCGTATGGATTCTCTCCTTTTGAGTCGTCCCACTCTGCCTTTGCTCTCTGCTCATCGGAATAGGTCCAATTGTAGATTTGCTCCTCGATAAACTCGCCTGAATTTATGGCACGGAATGGCGTTCCCGATAGGTAGAGATATGCGCCTGTGGTGATTGGCATATCACCCTCATCGAAGTAGTCTAATCCCTCTCCTTCGGCGTATGCTTGCTCTCGTTTATCCTCATTTTCGAATAGGTCCTTTGCATTTTCACGCCACGCTCCATAGTGGTACTCATCGAGGATTACACAATCCCAATTTATGGCGTGTACCCACTCGTTGTGTGCCTTTATACCTCCCGCCTTACTCTTGCCCAAGTAGTCTTGGAACGAACCGAAGCAGACGATTGGTTTGTCGTGATCGGCAGTGTCGTATGTCAGCGTTGAGGTACGGGATATAAACTGCCACCCCTCAAAGTCTATGTGGGTACGCAAGTCCTCCTCCCACGCACTCTGCACAGCGGGTTTGAATGTCAGTACCAATAAGCGTTTCCAACCCATCGTCTTTGCTAATTGATAGGCGGCAAATGTCTTTCCGAAACGCATCTTACAGTTCCAAAGGAAGTGAGGTGTACGCCCCTTGTTCTCGGCGCAGTAGGTGGCGAGGTATTCACTTGTCTTCTTTACCGCCTCCGCTTGTTCAGGGCGCATCTTGAAGGTTTCTGTTCTGTTGAAGTCTGCCTCTCTCCTTTCACAAACTGCTCGGATTGCGACTTTAACCTCCCTTACTCCACAACGATACCACTCTCCTCCGCAACACTCAATACCCATCGACTCCAACATACGATGCACATCGTGATCGGTAAACGATGTTCCGTCTCCACGCATTGCCGACTCCTCAACGACTATGCGATATGGTAACGATCCAGGACGGAGTGTCGGATATTGCTGTGCTACTCGTTGCTGAACATCAACAGCGGTATAACCCACTTTGAGCATACCCGCATATTGCGGATTGGTATCCTCGTAGGCATATATCATTGGGTTCGCCTCTACTCGGCGTGGAAAAAAAGTGGTTGGCATAATTACTGCATTACTGCTTGTTGATTTTCTCCATTACGGTTGCTATCAATTCTTTATCTCTGTTTAATAGCTGTTTCACAAGTTTGTACACTGTTGTACAAGGGTTGTGTTTTGCATATCGAGTATCAGTGAAAGTTTGATGTTGTTGTTCTGCATTTTTGATAGCTTGTTCCATATCGCCATATGTGGTCATAATTTCAAAATTACGCTCACAATTTTTCTTGTACTTGTATGGAGTTCTGCTTTTCCATTTTACTGAATTGTTTACCGCTTTGGAAATGGCAGTCTTAAACTCATCTCTGCTCATTGCTGTAATTCTATTCTGAAAATGGTATAAGTACCACAATTCAAATGCCTCATTACTCCAAGCCACATTAATACCATTAGCTTCTGCTTTTGCAATGGCGGAATTAAAATTATTGTCAGGAAAACTGTCTTTATCAAAGACTGCCCATACACTATCATATACATTAGGTTGAGCTTCTTTTAACTCAATCGCTCTTTTTACAACCGCCAAAGTGTTTTCGCCTGTTCCGTCACATTTTACATCATAAACAAAAGAATTGTTATTTTTGGTAACAAAGTGTTCAAAATAATTTGGTTCTGTTTTTTCTCCTTCTGCAACAATTAAAATCTGACAAGACATCTGTTTTTTTCGTGTCTGTTTCTCCTCTTTCTTCTTTTGTTTTTTGAGAATGGAGTTATCTATTTTTATTCTATTTGCCATAGCCTAATCGTTTAGAATGAACGGAACTGCACCATATCTTCCTGCAATGTAATTTCTCTCATAGTTGGAATCACTACGAGGTTTACTACCATCAGGTAACTCAATATCCATCATATTATACAAATCGGTTTGCTCCATTTTATCCTTCTCTGTAAACCAAATTTGATCCCTTCTTAATAATTTAGAAGATAACAAATGGGTATCGTGGGTTGAAAAGATTAACTGTGCATTATGTGGATTCGTTTTAGGATTATTAAACAAATCAACAATGTGATTGGAGATTAGTGGGTGCATTTTTGCATCCAGCTCATCAACCCACAGCACTTTGCCATTCGCCAAGGTGTCAAAGATTGGGCCTGACAACTCAATGAGTTTTTTTGTACCCTCTGATTCCTCGTCAATATCGAAAATGGTATATCCTACAACTCTGCCATTTTTGTTATATACATTATGCTTGCTGAAAAGCAAAATACTCTTCTTTCCACGGAATTGATTTACAATGCTCTCTTTAAGTTCAGAAGGCATATCTTGTGGCAAATCTGATTCGTCAAAATCCTCCTCTTTGGTTTCAATGGAGTCAAATCCTAACTGAACCCTATCAAAGAATTTTACAGCACTATCATATCCCTCGCTATGTGTATGTAACATTGCCTTGGAATATGCCGAATATCCCCTACTCTCAATACCAGAAATTGCATTCATAGATTGGAATTTCGTAATAATACTTTTCGAAATATCTCCACCTAATTGTGCGCATAGCGACAGGAATAGCCTATTATCATCTGTATTTACTTCTTTTCCTACACCTTCGGAAAATGTATTTTCGTTGACTCCGATACCTTCCTCTGTACGAATAAATAACCACTTCTCTCTCTTACCGCCAACAGAGGAAGAATATAACCATTCTCCTAAAATCATTGATTCGTTATATTCAAATCCATATCGATAAGTCGTGTTATCTACAATAAAAACCGCTTCAAGAAAAGTTGGATTATTTTGTACGGTTGTGAGTCTAAAAGGTTCAAAACGGAGTTTTTCTCCAGGATTTAGCCTGACTGATTCCACCACCTGATAAATCATTGCTAAAAATGCTTTGACGACATTTGTCTTTCCACTTGAATTTGCGCCATACAAAGCTGCGGTTTTTAAAACCTTGGCATTTTTGTTGATTTGGAATACATTGTTTTTAGGTTCATCAGCAATTCCCTGAGCCCTTAATGATAGCGTGCATTTGTGGTTAATGGACCTGAAATTTGCACAAGTGAATTCGAGTAACATACTTTCTTATTTTGAGGTTATTTCTAATATATAGTGCAAATATAGTGCAAACATAAAAGAAAAGCAAATAAATTTGAGAAAAAACCTCAAATTTTGCACAATTTTTACTCCATTGGGCGAATCATCGACTCGATAAAGGCAATTTCATCTTCGGTTAGTCCATACTTGGCATACAACTTTTCGTCTGTCCATTCTTGGGCAAAATCCTGAATCGGAACAAGTCGATATGAGTCTCTTGTAATATGATGTGAGTACATAAATTGCGAAACCAGGAAACGGAAAAAGAGCGTCTTCATATACGCTACTAAATGTTTTGCTTCTGCTTCTGAATTGAAAGAACCTACTACTAAATATGTTTCAGTGCAAATGGTTTTTGGAGGCAAGATGTCTATTTTTGAAAATACTTTTCGCTTACCATCTTTACCAGGACTACCTGCGTGGTCATAACCAACATATGATGTAATAACCTTCCATTGGTTTATCATTTCTCGACCTGTTGTTATTTCATTGCTATTATATGGTCCTTCTCCGTTTTGCCAACGAAGAACAATATCTCCACACTCTTGCGGACGAACAAAGGTGCGTAATCCGAAAGGTTTTGAGCTGGATACCATTGAAGACATTTTTCCTTCTTTTTGAGAATTAACCTTATGTATAATATCAACTGATTCGTTGTGTCTTATATATGTGTCAAACTCATTAAGAGAACGCAAAGAGCGGTATTCCCGTTCATTCCTAATGTTAATCGCATCACAAAGACCTTCATTATCTCTGTCCCATAAGAAATAGCAAACGCCCCCTGCAATATCAACACCAGGAAAACACTCTGACGCATTCTCAAAATCCACTAAAACCCTAATATGATTATCGTTCAACATTCCTTTACGAAAATCCTCTAATCCTTTACCGCCACCAAACCATCGAGACGGAATAATCATTGACAGATAGCGAGGTTTTAATTTTTTTGCTTGCTCAACAAATTTGTTATAAAGCGGACTTGCACTTTTATTAAAACCTCCATCGTCCAACTGATACGGAGGATTACCTATAATAACATCGAATTTCATATCGGGAAATAGTTTCTTTGGATTATCTGTGTGAATAAATTTGTAAGCGTGAGACTCCAATGCCTCGCCTCTATCATACACCTCTTGACTTGCACCGCAATAGATACAACGCCCGCCCTGCCAAGTGTGTGCGGTAGGTTCGAAGCGGATATTGCCCTGCTCATCATCGAAGGCGGTGCAGATGGAATACTCTCCATTGGCAAATTTGGAGCAATAAACCGAGCGGCGAGACATAAGTGCTGTAAGTTCCGTAATGGCGAGTCCATAGAGCTGTGTGCCGAAGATATGGTTTGCTCGTTCCTGCACATCGGGTATCTGCTCCTCCAAACCCGCCATAAGTCTTTTTGCGATTTCACGGAGGAATACTCCCGTTTTGCTCACAGGATCCAGGAATTTTGCATCGGGGTTGCTCCACAACTCCGTTGGTAGTAGATCCAGCATTTTATTTACCACAGCGGGAGGGGTAAATACCTCGTCATTGCTCAAATTGGCAAGACAGGTAAGCACATCGGGGTTATAGTTCTGCGTTATCATTTGCTCCAAGTTTTAAGAAGTGGGTTATCGGAAAGTCAGCAACGGGAGTCGGTATAAATGCCTGTTCTCCCAAATCGGAAAAGAGATTTGGACCATCGAGAGGTTGACTTTGCAGAAGGTTCGCCATTGTGTAGTCTCGGCGTTTGAACATACCATTGCCCGTATCGGACCACTCGGCAAAGACGATAGGTTTCTTGCTGTTGTCGGGTAGTTCAAGTGTCAGCGCATCACCCCAAAGGATATTCAACGAGAGGATATGACGCACCGCACCGCAACACTCCTCCTTTATGTACTTTGGGAAGAGCGAGGTATATTCTGTTTGGAAAATTTCGAATAGGTTGTCTCGGCATAGTGCCACATTATCGGCAAGAATGTCGATACCATAGAGACTGCTGACAGCGAGTGTGGCGTAACGCTCCCACTCGTTTTGAACCTTACGATAGCGGGCGGTAACGATAGCGAGTTTTCGGCGTAGAATCTCAACAAGAAATGCTCCCTGCCCACAAGCGGGTTCCAAGAAGCGGGACTCGATACGCTCGGTTTCACTCTTAACCAAGTCGCACATCGCCTTCACTTCCCTCTCGGCAGTAAACACTTCGCCGTGATCAGCAACACGCTGTCGTGAGACTATTTGTGATGATTCGGGTTTGGTTGGCATAGGCATCTATATCGTGAGCCTTCGCCATTATTCAGATAAACAAAAAGAAAGAGCGTGATACCGTTCACTTGTTGCCTATCGAATTCTGCGGGTTCGGCAAAACCCTTGTACACCGATAAGCAGGAACGGTTCACGCCCATCGGACGCGAACCTCCGCTACTTATTCTCGTGTACTCCATAAATTTTGCCGATTTGCAGAATTGAGAATAAGAGCTAAAAGCTCAATTATACTATTTTAATAAATTGTCTTCTCTTTTTTCTTCTCTAAATTTTTTATTTTTTTGTTAGTCAAAGGTAGTAAAATTTTTTTAATACACAGCATCACTTCATATATAATATATGTGTACCGTCTGTAAATTATTACTTATAGATCCGGAGTTGATGTGTGAATTTATCTCTCCTCCTCAATGAATGGAATCCCCCTTTTCTCGTACTCCTTCTTTACTATCTCAATGGCGGCGTATAAGTCGTGGAGATTGTTTATCTGCATTACGAATGGACCCGTAGCAATCATTCCCTTAACAATATCTTGTTGAGGTTGAGAAGTAGCAAACAATTCTCTAACGGGAACACACAAAGCATCTGCTATTGCCTTCAATGTTGAGTACTGTGGATTCCTCTGCAATGCTCTTGTCAGCGATTCAGGGGCAACACCTATCTTCTCCGCCAACTCATACATCTTCATATTTCGCTCTTTGAGAATTTCCTTCACTCTCAACTCACCTTCAATAATCGACTTCTCTGCCATATACTTGATTTTAATGTTAATTTTTGCAAATGTAGACAAATTTCCTAATTAAAAGCAACAAAAATCATAAAAAACAATATAAAATAACAACAAATATCAATTTAATTGCTCAAAATTATGTTTTTATTGATCTTTTTTGTATATTTGCAAAAAGAAAAACGACAATATAAGTCAAATTAAAAATAAATTAAAATGAAAAAAGTAGTAATTTACGCAAGAGTTAGTACAAGTGGTCAAGAGTATGATCATCAATTGGTACAGTTGAGAGAGTATGCTCATAAAATGCAGTACGAGGTAGTTGCCGAATTTTCTGAAAAAATCAGTGGCGCAAAGAAGATTGCCGAGCGTCAGGCACTAACGGAGTTGCTTGCTTATGTAGATAATCATAAGGTTGATAAGGTTTTAGTTTTTGAGTGTTCCCGTCTATCACGCCGAGCAATAGACTTTTTGTCTGTCATCGAACATTTCAACGCCCGTAAGGTGTCAGTTGTTATCCTTCAAAGCAACCTTGAAACACTTATGGAAGATGGGAGCATAAACCCAACAACACAACTAATTTTGGGGATTATGGGACAGTTCAATAGTATGGAAAGAAGTCTAATCCGCTCACGAATGAAGTCGGGATACAACCATTATCGAACTAATGGTGGAAAGGTTGGCAGAAAAGAGGGATACCGAAAGACAGACGAGCAGATGAAACAACAATATACAAAAGAAATTCAACTGTTGAGGAAGGGTTTGAGTCTTCGTAACATTCGAGCGATAACCACAACAAGTATCAATACACTACGAAAATTAAAAATGATTATGGCAAGTTAGAATATAGACACGAGTGTGATCCAGCCACACAAGGGTTCGAAGTTTATCCCTGCCGAACAGAAGTCTCCGAAAGGCATAAGCGATGGAGAGGTTAAAAGCGAATAACCCCAATGTCCCCAAACACAAAAGGCGGGCGACATAAAGGGAGTGCGAAAGCACGAAATACCTGATGATATATGATTCAATATCAGGACTATGATAAATACTTTAATAAAATAAAAATAAGTCAAGAAGAAAAAATAGAAATTTTAAGATATTTTGAGGCGTTAGCCCTCATTGGTATTGAATACCACAAAAATAATGAAGTAAAAAATGAATTTAACTATGATTAAAAATTGTTATATATGGACTCGTGTTAGCACAAAGCACCAAGAGGAGAATGGTGGCAGTCTTGATGATCAAAGATGTCGCTGTGAGAAATTTGCAAAAGATAACGGATACACGATTAAAGGTTACTTCGGTGGCAAGCACGAGAGTGCGAAGACACCAGGAAAACTAATCAAAGAGATGATTTCTGCTGTCAAAAAAGACAGAAGTGTTAAGTATATAATCGTAAATCAAGCGGATCGTTTCAGTCGCAACGCAGGGCAAGCAATAAACATCATCAATGACTTAAAACAACAAGATATTACGATTGTTGAGGCATCAACGGGTTTGGACACAACGACTCCCGAAGGTGTAATGATGATGCAGTTTAAGTTATCACTTGCCCAATGGGACAATACCAATCGTACGAACAAATTTGTGTCGGGGCGCAAGCACTGTATGGAGAGCGGAGTGTGGTGCGGAAAGAGGCCTATGGGTTACGACAAGAGTGGCAAGAGCATAAATGCCGAATTTACCATCAACGCAACGGGTAAACTTATTCGCAAAGCGTTTCAGCGGAAGTTACAGGGAGTGGAGAACTTCCGAATTATAGACGAATTGTCAGGTTTCGGTTTGAAAGTTACCAAACAACAACTACACAAGATCCTCACTAATCCATTCTATGCGGGTAAAATTCAGAGTAAATTCACAAATGGAGAGATGGTTGAGGGTAAGCACCCCGCACTCGTCTCGTGGGTTGATTTTCTGCGTGTGCAAGAGATTTTGAGCGGGCGAACGGGAGTATATAGACACCAAGTAGAGACACCGAGATTTCCGCTAAAACGACATATTAAGTGTGCTTATGATGGTACACCAATGACAGCATACACTGTCAAGAAAAAGAACATAGACTACTATAAATGTAACCATAGCGGTTGTAAGAATAACATATCAGCAAAGAGACTTCATTCCCTATATGAAGAGTTACTGAACGAATACACCATTCCAACTTATCTGCAAGAAGTATTCAAGCAGATTGTAAGGGATATTCTTATGCAAGAGGATAGAGAGCAAGCGGAGGCAATAGCATTGCTAAAAAAGCAAAATACAGAGATTAACAACAAAATCAAGAATTGTAAAATCAGTCTTGGTTCAGGCGATATTGATCAAGAGATATATGCTCTTACGATAGAGAGTTTACAGCAAAAATTGGCGAAAAACGAGTTAGAATTGGCAAAGCATAAAAGAAATTTATCGAACCTCTATTCACGCACCGATGAAATAACCTCAACTTGTTGTATGTTAGGCAGTTTATGGCATAAGTCGGAGTTGGAAATGAGTGAAAAAATCCAAAATTTACTCTTTCCGAATGGAATTTTGTGGGATAAAGAAATTGGCAATTATCGAACCTTTAACAAAAACAAGGCATTGCTTATAATTGACAAAATATCAGAAAGTTACAAAAATAAAAAAGAGGAAAATCCTTTCGGAAATTCCTCTTCGGTAACTTTGTGCGGATAAAGGGACTCGAACCCCCACGCCTCTCGGCACCAGATCCTAAGTCTGGCGTGGCTACCAATTACACCATATCCGCCTTAGTGCGAGTGCAAAGGTAACCATTTTTTCACAAATCGCAACCTCGCAACATCTTTTTTCTCCGATTTTTACGAAAAAGTGCTAAATTTGCACATCATAAATTGCATATGCCAAAGATTGTCAACCTTACCCTATCGCCCAAGCAGGCATCCGATGCAAAGCTCTACACGCCGTTGGTGGCACGCGAGCTTCGCATCAAGGAGAGTAACATTGCGTTGCTCCGCATAGTGAAGCGTTCGGTGGATGCCCGACGTGGTGCATTGAAGGTCAATCTGGCTCTCGAAGCCTACATCGACAACGAGGAGCAGCCCGCTCCACTCCACTTCGACTACCCCTCGGTGGTCGGCAAGCCCGAGGTGATAATCATAGGTGCAGGTCCTGCGGGTCTCTACGCCGCACTGCGACTCATAGAGTTGGGGTTGCGCCCCATAATCTTCGAACGAGGCAAGGAGGTGGTCGAGCGAGGTAAAGACATAGCCAAAATTCAGCGTAACCAAGGTGTTAACCCCGATTCGAACTACGCCTTCGGTGAGGGCGGTGCCGGAACATTCTCCGACGGAAAGCTCTTCACACGAAGCAAGAAGCGTGGCGACTATAACCGCGCACTGCAACGTCTTGTATTTCACGGTGCATCGCCCGAAATCCTCTACGAGGCACACCCCCATATTGGCTCGGACAAGCTACCCCGCATAATAGCCAATATGCGCGAGGCCATACGCACGGCAGGGGGTGAGGTGCACTTCGAAAAGAGGGTCGAGGAGTTGATAGTCCGCAACGGCAGAGCCGTAGGTGTCGTAGCCGGAGGCGACAAGATAGAGGCTCAAGCGGTGGTCGTAGCAACGGGTCACTCGGCACGCGACATCTACTATATGCTCAACCGCAGCGGTGTCAGGCTCGAGGCAAAGCCCTACGCAATGGGCGTGCGCATAGAGCATCCGCAGCAGCTCATCAACAACATACAGTACCATCGCTCACCCGATATGGAGTACCTTCCTGCGGCATCCTACTCGTTAGTGGCGCAAGTCGGAGGTCGCGGAGTATATTCGTTCTGCATGTGCCCGGGTGGTTTTATAGTGCCGGCATTGACAGACGAGAGCGAGTCGGTAGTGAACGGTATGTCGCCTTCGCATCGCAACTCGCCATACGCCAACTCGGGCTTCGTGACCGAGATACGCGAGGAGGATTTTGCTCACCTCACACAAAAGTATGGAGCTTTGGCAGGACTCCTATTCCAACAGCAGTTGGAGCAGGCAGCACGCGAGCAGGCACCCGAGCATCAAACAGCACCGGCACAGCGAGTATCGGACTTTATGGCAGGACGCACATCGTCGTCATTGCCGCGTTGCTCCTATGTTCCTGGCATTGTACCTTCACGATTGGATGAATGGATGCCACAATTTATGGCAACACGTCTGCGCGAGGCGATATCGATATTTGACAAGAGAATGAGAGGCTACCTCACAAACGAGGCGGTGGTTGTGGGCGTGGAGTCGCGCACCTCGACACCCGTGCGTATTCCGCGTGACCGCGACACGCTGCAGCACCCCGAAGTAGCAGGACTCTACCCTACGGGCGAGGGTGCAGGATTTGCAGGTGGTATCATATCGGCAGCACTCGACGGTGAACGCATAGCCGAAGCGATACGGCAGAGTATATAACAGAGTAAGGGTGCCCAACACAAGTTTGGGCACCCTTACTTTGCAATATTTTGTATAACGCGGTAGTACCTGCTACTCCTCGGGAACCTCGAATGTTGTCAATCCCGCCTCAACAAGCATATTGAACCACGACACAGCCTTCTTGATATCCGAGTCGTGCACACGCTCGCGGTCATAATCGGGAATTACAACACCGAAGAACTCCTTCAAGCGTGCATTACCCTCCTTGGTCGAAGGTCCCTGCTTACCCTCGGTATAGGCATACATCTTGGTAAATACCTCGGCAAGAGGAATATCCTCACCCTCGGTGAACATCGAAATCTCTGCCAGCGCACTGATACGCGACGATGCCGAAGCATTCATACGCTTACCGTCGAGAAGCGACTCTACAATAAATCCGTTGCGCGACTGCGCTACATAGCGGAACAAACCAGGCTGTCCCGAAATTGCCAAAATATCCTTAAACTCCATATCTTATATTGGTTTTACTAAAATTTACTCCTTCTTCACGTGTACATCCATCTGCGGGAATGGGAAGTTGATACCCTTCGAAGGCAACTCCTTGTACATCTTTTCGTTCATATCGAAATACAACCCCCAATAGTCGCCATTTGCCACCCACGCACGGATTGACAGATCGACAGAACTCTCGGCTAAATTCTTCACATAGACAACAGGTGGCGTATCGGTCAAAACGCGCTCATCGGATGAAAGCATAGCTAAAATCTCACGACGCGCCACATCTACATCATCACCATACGAAATCGAGAGCGTCCAATCCACGCGACGTGTCTCGGACTGCGAGTAGTTGTCGATAATGGAGGTCGCTATCGAATTATTCGGAACGTAGATAGTCTGATTGTCGGGGGTCTTCAGGCAGGTCGAAAAGAGCCCTATCGACTCGACAGTACCCGACTGTCCCTGCGCCTCGATGTAGTCACCCACCTTGTAAGGGCGAAGTATAAGCAGAACTACACCACCTGCGAAGTTTTGCAGTGTGCCACTCAATGCCATACCTATTGCCAAACCTGCCGAGGCAAACATCGCAAGGAACGACGAGGTATTCACGCCCAAGGTTTGCACGATAGCAAGCAGCAGCATAATCATCAGTAACACCTTGACCAAGCTGCGTAGGAAGTTGCACAAAGAGGCTTCGACCTTGTGGTGCTGGAATGCTCTGTCCATAAGTCTCAGAACCCACCTTATCAGTTGCTTACCAATAAAGTAGATGACCAGCGCAACAACTATCTTGAGCAAGATCCAACCCGCCTCCTCGCCTATGTCGGCAAGCATCTGACGGAGATCTATCGAAGAGAGATGCTCAATCTTATCGACAGCCTCGGCAAATTTCTCCTTTTGCACACTATCGGGCAATATCAGATTTTGCAGTTTCTCGGTATCGCTTTGTAAAAGTTGAAGCATATGCTCTCTCTATATATTTACAATTCGAGAGCAAAAGTAGCAAAAATTCGTGATATTTAGTACTTTTGTGGTGAAATGACCCGTTTTTTTGGATAAATGAAGCGTTTAGTCCCTATAATAGTGCTGCTTTCGAGTCTGCTTTGCGGTTGCTACAACAATTACGGAGAGTCGTCACAAAAGGAATTCGCAGAGCGCGCTACACACAATATCTCACACCTGAGAGCTCTTTGCGGTGAGGTGCCGTACAACATTTCGGACGAGATAGTCTGCATTGGTCGCGTAACAAGTTCCGACACAGAGGGCAACTTCTACCGCACGGTGGTTATCGAAGATGAGAGCGGTGCCGTAGAGGTAAAACTCGGCATCTACAATCTCGCACGACAATATCCTATAGGATTGATGGTTGCACTTCGTCTCGAGGGTACGGCCATAATGCTCAACAACGGAGTAGTAGAGGTCGGGTTACCTCCCTCGAGCCACGACAGCTCACCACGCGAAATGGAGAGCCAGGAAATTATAGACAGGCATATTGTGCGTAGCTACTCCGTAGCACCCATTCAGCCCTTACACACCGATATCCCATCGCTTGACAAGACTCAATGTGGTAGGTTCCTTCGTATCGAGCACCTGCGATACTCGCCACTCGACAACGAAATAACCGATACAGGCAAGGAGTACTACCGCCTCACCGACCAGAATGACAACATCCTCTACCTGCAAATATCGCCGTACGCCAAGTTTGCCGACATCGAAATTTTCGACTCCGAGATTGACGTTCAAGGTATTCTCTATCACGGATCTGTGGATACAGAGGAGCTGGATAGCAAACAATTTATAATAAAGCCTCGCTATGGTGATGATATATCGCGCAATAGTTCTACTCTGTAGCATCCTTATCGCCACAGCCTGCCACACCCCATCGAGTCAAACCGAATTATCGGAGAGGGTAAGCATCGCCCAACTGAAGTCGCTTTGCAAGGGCGATCATCACCGTATCGTCGAGGATATCACCGTTCAAGGCGTTGTGGTAGCAGGTGATTGGCTTGGCGAACCACACAAGAGTATAATTATAGCCGACGAGACAGGTGGCTTGGAGATCGCCATAGAGTCGCAGAATATCAGCAGTGTCATCCCCACATTCTGCCGAGTTGCCATCCAATGCAATGGTCTGATGTTAGCGCGCGTGGGAGGAAAAATCGAACTCGGTGCCTCGCCAACGGATGATTTCCTGCTCGACAATATCAGCGAGGAGATGATAGAGCGACATATCCGCATAGTGGAGCGCAGTTGCGACATTCTTCCCGCTACCAAACGATTTTCAGAAATTGGAAGTGACGATATCAGCCGATACGTTAGATTTGATCACATCCGCATTTGCGATACGGAGCGAGGTCTGTCGTGGTGCGACGAGGTGGATGACGAATTTGTCACAACCATCCGCACATTCATAGACTCGGAGGGGAGCACATTCGCCATACAGACTCTTCCGACATGTAAATATGCCCACGAGAAGATCCCTGAAAATGAGATATCGGTTGCCGGAGTTATAGATTTCTCCGACAACCGATACTTTCTGCGTATTGTAAACAAGTCGATTATTCAATAGTAGCAACCACCTCGACAAGCAATTTCCAGAACTTATCGACAGTAGCTATCTCAAGACGCTCGTCAGGCGAGTGAACACCGCGCAATGTCGGTCCAAACGACACCATCTCCAAGTGTGGATATTTCTCGAGGAAGAGTCCGCACTCCAGGCCGGCGTGTATAGCACGTACCTTCGGCTCTGCCGAGAAGAGTCTCTTGTATGCCGCCTTGGTACATTCGAGGAGCGTCGAATTAGGGTTTGGAGCCCAACCCGGATAGCCGTCCGAGTGTACTACCTCGCAACCTGCCGCAACGAAGGCGCTCTCGACCTGCAACTTTGCACACTCCTTCGCGCTCTCCACCGAAGAACGCTGCGATGTGGTTATAACAATCTTATCCTCGACAAACTTCACCGATGCAAGATTTGTTGATGTCTCGACCAATCCTGGCATTGCAGCCGACATAGCCAACACACCCGACGGAACACTTATCAATGCCAACAACAGATTGCGCTGCGTAGCCTCGGCAAGAACTGTAGGTGGGGCGGCAACCTCCGTAACTGCAACCTTTGCACCCTTCTCAACTATGGCAAATTCGGCACACAGAGCCTCGCCAAACGCCCTCGCATCATTCTCGAAGGATGCAGCACATCCGCTTGGAACACCCAATACGACGTACGCTTCACGCGGAATTGCATTGCGAAGATTTCCTCCGTCAAAGTACGACAAACGTGCTCCGAACAATCGCGCAGCACGCTCGGCAATACGCGCAGCCCACTTATTCGAGTTGGCGTGTCCCTTGTCGATATCGTCGCCCGAGTGTCCGCCCAAAAGACCACTCACGCTAACCTTATAGTAGGCGTAATCACTTGGAGCAGTCTCGGTTTCGAGTGGAAGGTATGCCAAAGTATCAACACCTCCGGCACAACCGATAAAGACCTCACCTTC
This sequence comes from Alistipes sp., assembly GCA_045576755.1. Lineage (GTDB taxonomy): Bacteria > Bacteroidota > Bacteroidia > Bacteroidales > Rikenellaceae > Alistipes. The sequence goes on along the minus strand of JAZNHC010000087.1, from coordinate 3,103 downwards.
ATCCTCCGAATCGAGGTTGATAAGGTACTTACCCTGCACCATACCCTCACCGAGATTGAATGCGCCCGTCAAGCCCGTCTCCTCATCAACGGTAAAGAGTGCCTCGATAGCAGGATGCTCAACCGTTTCATCCACAAGCAGAGCCAATGCCGCAGCAATACCTATACCGTCATCTGCGCCGAGCGTTGTGCCGTCAGCCTTAACCCACTCTCCGTCGATATAGGTCTGAATTGCATCATTGTCGAAATCGAACACCTTGTCCGAGTTCTTCTCACACACCATATCGGTATGTGCCTGCAAAACCACGGTAGGGCGCGACTCGTAACCTGCCGATGCAGCCTTGCGAATAACAATATTACCGATTGCATCGCACTGATATTCGAGATTGTGGCTCTTGGCAAACTCCACCAAGAAAGCTCCTATCTTCTCCTCTCGCTTCGATGGACGCGGTACGCGCGTAATATCATCGAAAATCTCCCAAACCAACTTTGGTTGTAACTCTCTAATTGTCATTTGTTCTATCTTTTTTACAGTTAATGATCTCTATCTCTTGAATATAAGGCACACTGCAGTTGCCGATGCACCCTTCTCCTCCCCCTCAAATCCGAGATGCTCGGTAGTAGTCGCCTTGACCGACACCTGCTCTACTGCGACCCCTGCCGCCTCGGCTATACGCCCGCGCATAAGATCGATATATGGGCGCAACTTCGGACGTTGCATAGCTATTGTTGAGTCGATATTGCCGATTGCGTAGCCCTCCTCGGCAAGCAATGCTACCACGCGACGCAACAACACAAGCGAATCTATACCCTTGAACTCAGCCGAGCTATCAGGAAAATGCTTGCCTATATCGCCCAAGGCTACTGCACCAAGCAGAGCATCGCAAATGGCGTGCACCAACACATCTCCGTCGGAATGGGCAATGCAACCCTTCGTATGAGGTATCTCCACCCCACCCAACACCAAGCGCAACCCCTCGCCCAAGGCGTGGACATCGTATCCGTGACCAATTCTGAAATCGTTCATATTGCTCTAATTTTCTACAAAGATAGTAAAAATTGTTTTGCGGATATTGGAAAATTTGTTATCTTTGATAAAAATATTCACAAGCAACATGAAACTGCTCAAAGATAGAATCTCACGCGACGGCAAGTGCCTCGAAGGGGGAATACTCAAAGTGGATGGTTTTATCAACCACCAGATGGACCCTCTGCTTATGAAGGCTATGGCTGATGAGTTCGTAAAGCGCTTTGCGGGCGATAGTATCGACAAGATTGTAACCATCGAAGCGAGTGGCATTGCCCCCGCCATAATGGTAGGCTATCTGCTGCATCTGCCCGTTGTATTCGCCAAGAAGAAGGTGCCAAGCACAATGGAGAACTGCCTTCGCACAAAGGTCTTCTCCTTTACCAAGAACCGCGAATACGACATCTGTGTCAGTGGCGAATACCTTAACAAAGGTGACCGCATACTCTTTATTGACGACTTCCTCGCAAACGGCAATGCCGCCAAAGGCATCATAGATCTGGTACGCCAAGCCGAAGCAGAGATTGTGGGAATGGGTTTCCTTATCGAAAAATCGTTCCAAGAGGGAGGTCAACACCTTCGCAACGAGGGCATAAGGGTTGAGTCGTTGGCTCGTATCAAGTCGCTCTCCGACTGCAAAATAGAATTCGAATAGAGAAGAGCTGCAAAAGGTTTTGGCTTTTTGCAGCTCTTCTCTTTCTAATACATGTAGCTAACAGTTATTACTTACGCTTGAAGTAATAGCGAGTCACCTCGTACTCATCACCCTCGACCACCTCTTGTTTGAGGATAAGTTCAGAGTGAGTCACACGCTCAATATCGTAACGCTGAACTATCGCCGATTGCGCCCCGGCCAAGCGCAACTCCAAAGCTCCTTCTGTCACATTGTAATCGTAGGTTGTCGTGACATCCTGACCAAGAACGGTCTGCGTTCTAACCATTGTATTATCCTTTCTGAAATCGAATGTGTAGGCCTTGCTGCCGCTTAAATATTCCGACTCCTCACCTGCAAGTTCGCCATTTAGGTAGGTCACCTCGTCAATCTGCGTAACAGACCAAACACCAATGAGCCTATTGACGTATGTCCTATCCGACAAGTTTTGCTCACACGAAGAGAGCGAAAGTGCCGCCACAGCAGCCATTATAACAAATAGTAACTTCTTCATAATTTTTTTTATTTTATAGGGTTAAGTGTAAGTCTCTTTTCTGTTCTCATAAATAACAACGTATCACTTGCCGCTTTAGTATATTTGTGCGTTTTCAGCGCCACATCTCTACTGACGGTATACAATCTTGTATCGAATCATCGCCTTCGGCTCCACCACACTGACCTGTCCCTTCTGCGCTCCTCCATCGGCGCTATGTGTCGTCACCAAAATCACGCCATTGGCACCTCGCGGGCCATAAGCTGCCGTCGATGCAGGGTCCTTCAATACCGTCACATGCTTTATATCCGAGGAGTTGATCTCTTCAAGGCTCGATACTGCATCCACCACACCATCTACCACTACAAGTGGCATATCAGATGCCACTATTGAGCGTGTACCGCGAACTCGGACTGCCGATAACGACTCCGATTCATTGTCTGTATTCATCACCTCTACGCCTGCTATCTGCCCCTGCAACGACTCGCCCACCGATACTACCGCCGAATTGTCATCAATCTCGACAACCGGTTCATTCGTCACTCCTCGCCACGTGCTACCAATCTGCGAGATATCACCATTGTAGATTATCTCCTCCACAACATTGCCCTGCTCGTCATGCCCGCTCGCCTTGCGGTTTAATGGCGTTTGGTTATACCCCTCGCCACCCTCGAGATAATCCTCTTGCACCACGCGCTCAGCAACATTACCCTGCGCATCAAAGCGGTAATATATCTTTCTCAGCAACTCGTCCTTCACGACCTTGCCAAATACCACCTTTACGGTATATTCGTAGACGGTGACGCTCTCCACATTACCGACAATATTGGGCATATTATCGCCCCAACCAACTCGTTTCGGTGCGCTCTCCTGCGCCGATAATCCAATGGCAAACATCGATGTCATAAGCATCAAAACAACAAATCTCTTCA
>JAZNHC010000086.1:0-11615 GCA_045576755.1 Alistipes sp. | reverse complement strand
GGAACTATCACAGGTAACATTTACAATAACGACAACGCAGACAAGGTTGGCGGTATCGGCGGTATCTTCTACAACGGTGTTGTTAGCGGTTGCTCGGTAAAGAATGTCACTATCTCGGCATACCGCGACTGTGCCGGTATTGTTGGTTGGGCTGCAGACACAAGAGCTAATGTTAAGAACAACTCAATTGAGAATGTTACTATCAATGTAAACAACGCAAACAACTACAAGAACTACACAAATCGTGCACAGTACGATGTGAACAACTATGTAGGCGAGGGTGTTGGCAAAGCAAAATTGGAGGGTAATACCGGTGAGGCTACCATCAATTGGGGTAGCATCGCAGAGTAATAAACTCCCATGATAGAATCCAAAATGCGCTCCTCTTTGTGGGGAGCGCATTTATTATACATAGGTATAAACTCTATTGGTGGTTGTCGATTGAGGATTTAAGGGTCTCCTCCTTTATCTGCTGCAGTTCGTACATTCTATCGCGATAGCGTGCTGCTGCCATAAAATCCAACGACTTGGCGGCTCGTTCCATATCGTTGCGAGCCTGTTCAATCAGCGTATCAAGACTCGCCTCAACGCCATACGAAGCGGACGTATCGGCAGCCATACGACTGCTCTCCTCCTTAGGGGTATAGAGTGCGACACCATCCTGCAGCGTCTGATTGTGCTTCTCGGATCTATTGTCGAGTAGCGAGCTTGGCTGTGACGAGTTACGACGAGCTGCACGTGGCATAATGCCGTGTTCGACATTATACTTGATTTGTCGTTCGCGGCGACGATTGCTATCCTCGACAGTGCGACGCATAGCCTCGGTGCAGACCGCACCAAAGAGTACCACACGACCCTGCGCGTGGCGGGCTGCACGACCTGCAACCTGCGTCATAGCGGTATAGTTGCGCAGATAGCCATTCTTGTCGGCATCGAAAATCGACACCTGCGCCACCTCGGGCAGGTCGATACCCTCGCGCAAGAGATTTACACCGCACAACACATCGTATAAATCGGCGTGCATATCCTCGATAATCTGCACTCGTTCCAACGTATCGAGGTCGGAGTGTATATAGCGGCTACGCACACCCATCTTCTCGAGATATGCCGACACCTCCTCGCACATACGCTTGGAGATTGTGGTAACAATCATCTTCTCGCCACGACGCACGCAATCCTCGATATCCTCCATTAGGCGGTCAATCTGATTTGACGAGTCGTGTATCTTCAATGCTGGGTCGATAATTCCGGTAGGGCGGATAAATTGCTCGACCACACAATCTTCGCTACGCGCAAGCTCATATTGCGCAGGGGTAGCACTTACATATATAGTCTGTCCCACCAGGCTCTCGAACTCCTCGAAACGAAGAGGTCTGTTATCGCGTGCAGCCGGCAGGCGGAAACCATATTCGACAAGATTCTCCTTACGCGAACGATCTCCACCAAACATTCCGCGCACCTGCGGAACAGTAACGTGGCTCTCGTCGATTATGAAGAGGGCATCGTCCGGAAAATAGTCGAGCAAACAGAATGGGCGCATACCCGGGGCTCGGCCATCGAAGTAGCGCGAATAGTTCTCGATACCCGAGCAGTAGCCCAACTCGCGAATCATCTCCAAGTCGTAGTTTACGCGCTGCTCGATACGCTTCGCCTCGACCTCGCGCCCCTCGCGTTCGAAGAACTCTATCTGCTGCTCAAGGTCCGCCTCGATATTCAGCACCGCCTGTTCGATTCGTGCCTTGCTCGGCACAAAGAGGTTGGCGGGATAGAGTTTCACGCTCGTCAAACTATCGAGTCGCTGTCCCGTAGTTGCATCGATAAGCGAAATATCCTCCACCTCGTTGTCGAAGAATGTAATACGATAGCAGTGGTTGCCTACCGAGGAGCGGATGGTAATGGTATCGCCTTTGACGCGGAATGTCGATGCCTCCAAATCGCCCTCGACACGAGTATACAAAATCTCAACAAGGCGATACATCAGGTGTTTCAGCGACATCACATCGCCCACCTTCAGCTCTATCATCGTAGAGTGAAAATCGGCAGGGTTGCCGATGCCGTAGATGCACGACACACTCGCCACGACAATCACATCGCGACGACCCGACAGCAACGAATAGGTTGCCGAAAGACGCATACGATCAATCTCGGCATTGATAGCCAGATCCTTCTCGATGTAGGTGTCGGTGGAGGGGATATACGCCTCGGGCTGATAGTAGTCGTAGTACGACACAAAATACTCGACGGCATTCTCGGGAAAGAAGCTCTTGAACTCACTGTAGAGCTGCGCTGCGAGGGTTTTATTGTGGCTCAGAACAAGTACCGGACGATTGAGTTGGGAGATGACATTCGCCATTGTGAAGGTCTTACCCGAACCCGTAACACCGTGCAAAGTAGCAGCTGGCGCACCTTGCTGAAGATGCGCCACCAACTTATCTATTGCCTCGGGCTGATCGCCCATCGGAGCATAGTCCGATACGAGCTTGAAATCCATTTTTCGGCACTACTTAATCTCGTCTACGCCGTCGAAGAAATATGTAGCGTAGTGGATGCCCTCCTTGTCGTACAAGCGACGCAAGTGAGCCAAACGACGAGCGAAGTCATCAAAGTCCTTTGCTCCTCTCGACCAAGCAGCCTCGGCAGTTGCAGCCAAACGTGGCAACAACTTCTCCTGCGCGCGATGGAAGGTAGGAACATACTCGGTCCATAAGTTCGCCTGCACGCCCTTGATACGACCATACTCCGATGGCTGCAATCCCTCATACGGATCGAGGCTGTAGGCCTTGCGGAGAGTCAAGATGCGATTGTCGCGGAAGAGCAGGCCCTCCTTGTTGCAATATGGACGCAATGTCTGATAGTAGTCCATATAGCAGAAGTACTTAGGGGTGAGAATAACATCGTTGCCGAGCGAAGTGACCTTCGAGCGGTTTCTGTCGTTCCACAACATAATGGTTGCACTCTTGTTGATACCGCCCTTGATAATCTCGTCCCAACCGATAATTCGACGGTTGTGCTTTGCAAGGAACGACTCAACGCGGTGCATAAAGTAGCTCTGCAACTCGTTCTCATCCTTCAAACCCTCATCCTGGATACGCTTCTGGCAGTGTGGACACTCCTTCCAACGGTCACGTGGACACTCGTCACCGCCGAGGTGGATATACTGCGAAGGGAAGAGCTCGATAACCTCTGCCAATACGCCCTCGACAAACTCGAATGTACTCTCCTTACCTACGCAAAGAACATCCTTGCTGATGCCCCAACGTGTGCGCACCTCGAATTTCTCGTCACGACAACCAAGCTCAGGATATGAAGCCAACGCTGCAACCATATGTCCTGGCATATCGATCTCCGGAACAACCTCGATGTAACGCTCTGCGGCATAAGCTACAATCTCGCGAACCTCCTTCTGGGTGTAGTAGCCACCGTGAGGAGTGCCGTCATAGGTCTTCGACACACTGTTTCGACCCATAATGGTCTCCTTACGCATCGAGCCAACCTTGATCAGGTTAGGGTACTTCTTGATCTCGATACGCCAGCCCTGATCCTCGGACAAGTGCCAATGGAAAACATTGAGTTAATGTATCGCTGCGATGTCGATAAATCGCTTTACCTCAGCTACGGTAAAGAAGTGGCGACCTACGTCGAGCATTGCGCCACGACGCTCAATCAGCGGCTTATCCTTAATTTCGACACCCTCCAACGAGATACCCTTCTTGGTCACCTCGCCTGCGGAAATCAACTGACGAAGGCTCTGCAAACCGTAGAATACCGCCTGCGCAGTACCACCCACGATTGTTACACCCTTCGATGTAATTGTGAGCTGATACTCCTCCTTTGCCAACGAATTATCGAGCGAAAGGACTACAGCTCCTTTCTTCTCCTGCTTCACGTTGAGCACTGCGCCCAAATCCTTGGCTACGTACTCTGCAAACAACTCTGCAGGACGTACCAACGATGCATCAGTTGCTGCAATAACGCTCTTTGCCGACAAGGTGTAGCTTCCCTTTGCCGAATTGACCTCCACCGGTTTTGGGATAATAACAGTCTGGACGCTCTGCGCCGAGAGAACAAACACAGCCGCAAGGGCAGCAAAAATCGAAATAATCTTCTTCATAATCACTATTTTAGGTTAAAGTTATTATTGATTTATCGTAACTCTCGAGATTACAGGATAGTGGTCGGACAACTCCGTCTTATTATCCACATCGTACGAAACGACCTCTATCTCGGGCGACACCAAGATATTGTCTATTCGCAACAACTTGTACAACGTGTTGTAGGTGTAGGCAAAACCACTTGCCTTCTTCGAGAATGTATCGTCTAACTCCTTGGATATGACGCGATAGGTGTACGAGAGTGGCACATCGTTAAAGTCACCACAAACAATCACCCTATAAGGAGACTCTTGAATGAAGTCCGCTACGGCATCCGCCTGCACAGCTCTTTTTTGATTGTTCTCGACAAGGCGATGAATAATGCTTCGCAACTTTGTTTCACGCTCACTGTCAAGTAGATATTTGTGTTTTTCGATGAATTCAGTATCTCGCGGGCTTATCGAAGTAGATTTCAGATGCAGGCTCATAACCCTCACCGTATCATCCTTAATTCTAAGATCTGCCCACACACCCTCGCGCGGAGCAAGTCCTGCAATCTCTCCGCGACGAATTATTCTGTACTTCGTCAGAATTTGGTTGTTCGATTCATTATCACGATTTAGGGTCGTCTTGTACTTCTCTTCCAACAGCGCCCAATTGTCGGATTTGACACCGATCTCTTGTAGGCAGAGGATGTCGGGGTTGTGCGACTCGATATACTCAACCAATCCTTTGGCTCTGCCGTCGTGCACGTTGTAGGTCATTATCTTGGTGTACTTGCGCTCCTTGTATGTCGTGTCGTACTTTCTATCAAGCTCCAACTTGTAGTATTTCGAGAGGTAGAAGAGTCCGATAAGGACCACCACACCCATCACCATTACGTGGTACCAACGCAGTCGCACAATCCAATATAACAGAACCACTATATCGAGCAGATAGATAACAGGTGCGCCGAGCGCTACAACCGACAGCACACCGCTCTTCTCAGGAGAGACATATTGGCATATCATTGCAGATAGAGAGGTGAAGATGAGGGCGACCATAAGTATCACCACTAATATATCGAGTATGAGCAGTGTCAAATCCTTGCCACCGCCCGCACTTCTCTTTGTGCGTCGTTTTTCACCGCCTACTCCACTTGTATATACATCCGCCATAGAAGCCTCGATTAAAAGAATATTTTACCTCTTTTGCGCCACCAATAGAGCAACGCCAAGCCCCACAACATTCCTCCCACGTGGGCAAAGTGGGCGACACCCGTATCTGCACCCGACCAACCGAGAGCAAGTTCCAATACAGCATAACCAACCACAAACCACTTCGCCTTGATAGGGAAGGGCAGCGGAATTATATATATCATATTGTTAGGATGCATCACGCCGAATGCCAACAACAGACCCATAACGGCACCAGATGCGCCCAACAGTGTCAGGCTCTCACCAAAGATCGAAGCAATACCTATCTGAATCAGAGCTGCTCCAATGCCACAAACCATATAATAGGTCAAGAAGCGTTGCTGACCGAGCTCATATTCCAAAGTACGGCCAAACATCCACAACGCAAACATATTCGAAAAGAGGTGACCAAAGCCCCCATGCAGGAACATATAGGTCACAAATTGGTAGCTGTGGAACGACGGTGCATAGGGATTGCCAGACCACCACAGCTGCAGATACTCCGCGCAAAAATGGTTTACTGCAGGTATCAGCGTTATCGCCAAAAACATTACGCAGTTGGCAATTATAAGGTTTTTCACCACAGGGGGTGTGTTAAAATATGGATTCATAACTCTCTCTATTCAAACAAATTTTTCATATCCTCCGACGCAAGTGTTACCACAACACGTTTGCCCGACGGAGTGTAGTTTTCTGACGATGCAAGAATTTGGACGGTCAATCTCTCGGCATCCTCCTGCGAGAAGCGGGTTGTGCCCACCGCCTCGCTATGTGCCAACGTCTGCGCCAAGGCGTTGCGACGCATCTCCACTGCCGATTGTGGCAACTTAAGACTCTGCACCAAATCGTATATCGCTCTATCGAGCTGCTCGGTACGCACATCTGCGGGTATTCCGAAGACCTCTATCGTATTGGCACCTTGCGCCTTGATATCGAAGCCCAACGAGGCAAAGTCCACCGCGTACTCTTCAACCAAGTCATACTCCTCCTCGGTCAGTGTGAGCAATTCTGGGAATAGGAGCTGTTGCGACACAGAGTGACCACTCTGCAGCGATGCGTCGTAGTGGTTGTAGAGCAGCCTTTCACGCGCCCTCACCAAGTCCACCATCACCACCTTTGTTGCAAAGGTTGCCACCGCGTAACGTCCGCCACAAAGCGAGATATTCAGTGGCTCGTCCGCGACCTCAACCTCGAAGCCTAACGACTGCTCTCCGCCTTCTCCCGACTCTAAATAGTCGAAATCTGCATCCGCAGCCCCACCTTCATACGTAAACTCTATCGACGATGCCAGGTCAAACTCCGGAGATATCTTTGGCATTGCAGACCATCCGCCACCAGACGCGAAAGTGTCGCCTTCCACATCCGATGCGTAATTCTCGGCAAATGGATTGTAGTTATCCTTGGTTGTTGCACGTGGCTCGGTGTAGCGCACACCCGTAGTCGCCACCGGAATATCAACTATCTCCTCGGCATCGAAATCGATGAGTGGCATAGCCCCGTTCTTGGCGAGAGTCTCGCGCACCGCAGCGTTGAGAATCTGCCACAGCGCCTCATTGTCAGCAAACTTAACCTCAGTCTTTTGTGCGTGCACATTCACATCCACACGCTCGGTATCAACCGTAATATAGAGGAAGAAAGATGGGTATGCCCTATCCGAAATCAACTTCTCGTACGCCTTCGCCACCGCCTTGTTGAGATATAACGAACGGAAGAATCGTCCATTGACAAACATATATTGCTCGCTCGAGTTGTTGCGGGCAGTCTCGGGACGTCCGACATAGCCCTTGACCGTAGCGATTGTCGTCTCGACATCCACCTCCAAAAGGTTGCGTCGTGTGGCATTACCCATAATGCCCACAATGCGCTCCACAAGCGAAGATGCCGGCAACGAATATATCGGTGCGCTGTTGTTCATAAGCGTACACGCCACCTCGGGATGACAGAGTGCAACACGTCGGAACTCGCGCTTGATGTCAGACGACAACGACGACTCCTTGCTATTTATGAACTTGCGACGCGCAGGGGTGTTGTAGAATAGATTGCGAACCAAAAATTGCGAGCCAACGGGTGCTGCGATAGGAGTTTGTGATACAAATTCACCTCCGTTTATGATGGTCCGAGTACCCACCTCGCAATCTGCCTGACGAGTGACAAGTTCCACCTGCGACACCGCCGATATGGAGGACAACGCCTCACCTCTAAAGCCGAATGTATGTAGCGCGTAGATGTCGTCAAGCGAAGCTATCTTGCTCGTTGCGTGACACTCGAAGGCCATACGGGCATCGATAGGCGACATACCGCGACCATTGTCTATAATCTGCACAAGATCACGACCTCCATTCACGAAGTTTACGGTAACCTCCGTAGCCCCCGCGTCTATGGCATTCTCCATCATCTCCTTCACAACGGATGAAGGGGACTCGACAACCTCGCCTGCCTTTATCTGGTTGGCGACTATTTCGGGTAGTAACTTAATGCAATCTGCCACCTCTACTCCTCTTTATAATCGTTTGGTACTATCGTAATTGGTGTATACGGATTAAACTCCTCGACCTCCAACTGCGCCTGATCCACCGGCGAATGCTTGACACCTGTGAAGGCATCGACAATGCGCGGATAGATCATATAAAGGAGAACTATCAACACTGCCAACAACATCAGAAAGACCATCGAAGGCATCTTGCGACCACCCTCGTTGCTGCTTTTCGCTGCACGTCGGGCATCGCGCTGAGTGCGTATATACTGCCCCGGCTGATACTCCTTGCCATCCTGCTCGGATGAGGTACCGTGCAGCTCACGACGACGTTGCTCACGACGCTCCTTTTCGGGATCGTAGTATCGCGGAATATAGCGAAACTTATTTGCGTGCCTCTTTACCGGTGTGAAAAGTCCCATAATTTTTTATTATTAGCCTTTCGCTTATCTGTAATTCATTATCTTTTGAGTTGCAGGTTTGCATTTCGAGGGCGAAGGTAATAGTGGACCTATTTCCGAGTCCGACAAATGCAAAAATGCCAAAAAGAGCCTCAAACCCTTAGCGGAAGAAGTTTTTCATCCTTTCAAAGATATTCTGATTCTCTACACTCTCCGCCTCCTTGAAATGAGGTTTGTCGGCGAGCTTTTTAACCAGATCTTTCTCTTCCGATGTCAGCGATGTAGGTATGGTGATATCGACCACAACCATAATATCGCCCCTGCCATATCCATTTACATCGGGCAGACCTTTTCCACGCAGACGCAACACCTTACCTGCGTGTGTTCCTGCTGCGATCTTTATCTTTGCCTTGCCCTCGATGGTAGGCACCTCAACCTCGCCACCGAGAATTGCAGTAGCAACAGTGATATTGAGGTTGTGGATAAGGTTGTTGCCATCGCGAAGAAGTTCTGCATCGCGCTCCTCCTCAATAACCACAATCAAATCGCCATTGATACCTCCGTGACGAGCTGCATTACCCTTACCCGAAACGGTCAGAGCCATACCTTCGCCAACACCTGCAGGCACCTTAATTTCGATAACCTCGGAGTCGCGCACGCAACCTTCGCCACCGCACTTGTCACACTTGGCTGTAATAATCTTGCCCTCGCCACCGCAGGTTGGGCAGACGCTCTGCGACTGCATACGACCAAAGAAGGTATTCTGCACCGTTACCACATATCCCGAGCCACCACAAGCCGAACAAGTCGAATAGGAAGATGAATCCTTCGCTCCACTTCCACCACACTTGTCGCAGGCGATATACTTATTGACCTTGATCTTCTTGGTGGTGCCGTTGGCAATTTCGGCAAGTGTGAGCTTAATGCGGACACGGATGTCCGAACCTCGGTTCACCGAGCGGCCTCCACCGCGTGAACCACCAAAGCCTCCGCCAAAATGACCTCCGAAGATGTCGCCAAACTGCGAGAAGATATCCTCCATCGAGAATCCTCCGCCGCTAAAGCCACCACCAAAGCCTCCTGCTCCGGCAGCACCCGACATACCGGCATGACCGAAGCGATCATAACGGGCACGCTTCTCCTCGTTCGACAACACATCGTAAGCCTCGGCAGCCTCCTTGAACTTCTCCTCGGCCTCCTTATCACCCGGATTCTTGTCGGGGTGATACTTGATTGCTGCCTTACGATATGCTTTCTTTATCTCATCGGCATTGGCGTTCTTCTCGACGCCCAACACCTCATAGTAATCTCTCTTTTCTGCCATAAATCTTTTATAATTCAAAATGCAGAATGCAAAATGCAGAATGATTTTCTACTCTCTAAAAAATTCAATTTTGCATTTTGAATTCTGAATTCTGCATTTTTTACTCTCCTACTACAACCTTTGCATAGCGCAACACCTGCTCGCCCTGCTTGTAGCCACGCTGTACGACATCGATAACCTTGCCCGACTTATCCTCGCCTGCGGCAAAGCGAGCCACAGCCTCCTGCAAATCGGCATCGAACTCCTTGCCCACAGTCTCGATCTCCACAACACCCTTCTGTCGCATAATATCGACAAACTTGTTGTAGATGAGCTTCTCGCCCTCGCGCAATGCTGCAATATCCTCACTCTTCTCCGAAGCGGCAATAGCACGCTCCATGTCATCAAGCACCGGGAGCACCGCCTTCCAAACATCGCTGCCACCCGACTCGATCAGAGCCATCTTCTCGCGCAAAGTACGCTTGCGGAAGTTGTCGAACTCTGCCTGCAAACGAATATATCGATCCTTCCAATCTATCTCTTCAACCTTTGGAGCCTCCTCCTGGTTTTGCTCCTCGGTGTTACTCTTCTCCTCTTCTGCCACAGTGTCAGCACCCTGCGGCTCCTCATCTGCCATATTGGCACAAGGCTCACCCTCGCAATTCGGGTAACCCTCGCCGCCTACGTAGCCCTCCTTTTCCTCAACTACCTGATTCTCTGCTGTTTTCTTTTTCATATCTCTCATTTTTATTGTTCTATATAACACCTATCGCACAAAAGATGTACCGTTTACTGCTCTATTAGAACAGGTTGTCATACATCGACTTGCTCTTATCGTACTTCAGATCGGCAAGAGATGCCGCCTTTACACCGATATTGAAACTCCAGCTCTTGTGCGTACCAAACGGAATCCAAACAAACGACATCTGCCAACAGTGCAAATCTCGCGTTATGGATATCGAGGTGGTGGTTAATTTTCTGTTCTGTATATCAAATCCGGTAGTGAACGATATACCCGTCTTTGGCGTTAGGTTCACACTACCATTAAATCCAATCGTCTGCGACACATTTTTCTTATATCCCGTCGTACCATTATCGACATAGGATATACCGTAACTTATGACATAGTTAAAACCTATATTCCACGGTATCGAGAAGTCGTAATAGGAGCTTGCCATATAGTGCCTTCGCAGCGTAGGGTCCATCAGTCCGTAAGGGTCGGAGAATGGATTGAAGTACTCCGGCGGTATGGTATTGATATCGTTCACCGCAGGTGTAGCCTTATCTTTTCGCGACTTGAAGGTGTAACCAAAGCTCCATCCCGTACTTGTCACTCGTCCCAACAGACCTCGCTTGATCATCAACTTGTTGATACGCACACCCTGCGGTGTCACCTCGTACGGATCGAGCGTAAACGAGAGGTTGATACCGAAGTTGCCATAGATGGTTGTACGGAACGATATCGGGAGGTTCGACAATCCGAGCGAGTCGGCAAGGAAGTTATACGAACCGCTTATTCGCAACTCGTCGATAAGCTTAATCTTCTTTACGCCCGAGGTGTCGCGCTTGCTCAAGACCTTCATCTCGAGCGACTGCGAGAGCGAGAACGTCAAGTTTGCCTGTTGTCCCGAGCCCGGCACACCGTATGGCTGATTTGAGTATGGCGAGTAGACCTTATAACTTCCGAGCGAGTCGGTCTGCACGGTGGCGTAATAGCCATACTTCTGCTTGCTGAAATCGGGCGCGTAAGAGAATCCCACCTGCGGAGTTATAGTATGACGCACAGCCTGCACCTTTGCCGTTTTTCGCTTCATCTGCCACATACCGTAGATGGTGGTATTTGCCGACACCGAGGCGTTGTAGTTGTAGATGCGGTAGAAGCCATATTCCGGATCGAGTGTCTCCACAGTATTTGTCTCGGGATTCCACTGCTGGAACTGACGCGAGAAGTACCAACGCTCCGAGTAGTTGAACGAAGGTGAGATGTTGATATACTTGAAGAGGTTGATCGAGGTGGATATTGGCAATGTATGCTCCACACCATTACGCATATTCTTCAAGGTCTGCATCGTGAAGAGATCCTTCTCTGCCGACGATACCGAGTTGGTCAGCTTTGGCGAATAGGTAAATCCTATCTTCTCGTACCAACGTTGCTTACCCATGGCATCCTTG
>JAZNHC010000085.1:0-3680 GCA_045576755.1 Alistipes sp. | reverse complement strand
GTTGAAAATGAAAATTGTCTTCCTAAGACCGCTTGGCCTCCGACTTTCCTCCACCGATGGCGGCATAATAAAGATAGAGCAAGCCGCCTCGCCAAAAATCTTTTTGAGGTTGATGCCACCCATCACATCAACATCGAAAATGATAACATTACCTTTCGACCAGATGCGCTCCAACTCGCTTTTGAGTGTTCCGTAGCAGGTGCCGGCATAGACCTCCTCCCACTCCACAAAACTGTCGCTTGCGACTTTGGCTGCGAACTCCTTCTGTGTGAGGAAGTAGTAGTCTACCCCATTCTGCTCTACACCTCGTGGCGCACGTGAAGTCGCCGAAATCGAGAACTCAAACTGCGGATAATCTTTCAACAACTCTCTAACGATTGTCGTCTTGCCCGATCCACTTGGTGCTGAAAATATAATTAGTTTTCCGTTCATAACTCTTTTGCTTTTAGCCATTAGCCGTTAGCCATTGGCTTTTTGTTTATTGTTTTGCGAACTCCGACCCTCATCACGGCGCTACATTGCTGGGGGTTACTGGGGGTTACTGGGGGCGCACCTTTGGTGCTTACTAGGGAGCGCTAGACACTGTTGTCGACTCCCTTACTTGCCCTTACTTGCCGTTACTAGCCCTTACTCGCCCTTCCTTGTCATCCAAAATTATTTTTCCATTTTGCATTCTGCATTTTGCATTCTGCATTACAAAATGTTAAGCACCTGCTCCTTAATCTTTTCGAGTTCGTCCTTCATCTTGACCACCAACTTCTGGATATCGTGCTGGTTGGCTTTCGAGCCTGTGGTGTTGATCTCGCGACCCATCTCCTGTGCTATAAAACCGAGTTTGCGACCTGCCTGCTCCTCGTTGGATGCCACCTCGCGGAAGTATTTGCAGTGGTTTTCAAGGCGCACCTTCTCCTCGGTTATGTCGAGCTTCTCGATATAGAAGATCATCTCCTGTTCCAAGCGGTTATTGTCCACCTCGACACCCAATTTCTCGATACCCTCACGGATGCGCTGACGAATAGCTTCGGTGCGAGCAGCCTCGAACGGGATGATCTCGTTTCGCATTTGCTCAATCAAATCGACGCGACGCAACAGGTCGGCAATCAATATTTCTCCCTCCTGCTTGCGGAAAGCGTCGAGCTTGTCGATTGCCCCCTCTACAGCAGTCATAACCGCCTTTTTTTCGTCGTCGGAGGTCTCGGCTGTGTCGTTTTGGATAACATTCGGCATCTTCATTACCGTAGGGATTATGGCCTCATATTCGGCAGAAATGCCTGCGTACGACATCGCTTCGTTCATCTGCTTGATGTAGGCAGCGAAGAGTGCTTTATCGATGCGTGATGCGGTAGCCACCTCTGTCGAAACCACCGATACGACCATATCGACCTTACCGCGAATTACACGCTTTGCTACGAGTGAACGAATATCGTTTTCGAGTTCACGATAGGCGGCTGGTGTCTTTAGTCCTAAGTCGAGTTGTTTGGAGTTGAGCGAGCGAATTTCCGCTGTAATAGTTTTGCCGTTTATCACGACTTCAGCCTTGCCGAAGCCGGTCATAGATTTCTGCATAGTAGTAAGTTCTTACTTATATAAATAACTAATTGCGCAAAGATAGCAAAAAAGTTGCAGACTTTTAATTAAAAATTAAAAATTAAGAGTTAAAAATTGATTTTCGCCGATTCGGGAGTGACGTAGAACCAAAAAACAAGTAGATGTGAATTTGATCGGAGCAAAACTTGTTCTGCGACAAGTTCCACGTGGTAATATAGCTGCTTTACCCTTTTTATTCGGCATCAGCCGACAATAAAAAAAGGGTAAGCTACTTATATCGCACCGCTACAACCGCATACCCTTGCTCAATTCCTTGCCTGGGGGAGTTCTGCAGGAGCTGGTCGTATAAGACTTACCCGAGGCGCAAAAGTAAAACTTTTTTTATATCTTTGCAAAAAATTTAAGCAAATTATGAAAAAAAGTATCAAACGACTCCTCGGTTGGGGCACTCTGCTGATAGTCGTAGCTGTGGTTGCTGTGGCTCTACTCTACTCTGCCTTTCTCAGTAATGCCGTGAGCGATAAAATCAGTGTATACGTTGGCTCTAAAACCTCATACAGCGAGATCGAAGAGCAGTTGCGTCCGCATCTTCGCACATCGTTGCATTGCGCAGCGTTCGATCTCTATGCATCGCGCCTGAACCTCTCCGAAAGGTTCCGTACGGGACATTATGAGTTCGACGAGGAAACAAATGTTATCCGTATGGTTCGTCGTCTTGTGCTTGGCGAGCAGACTCCTGTCAAGTTGGTTATACGTGGCGCACGAACACTCCCGCAGTTAGCAAGCCGTATAGCAGCGCAGATAGATGCCGATTCGGTGGATATGCTCAATGCTATGCGCGACGAGCGTATTCGTAAGGAGCTTGGATTTGTGAAGGATAGCACTATCTCGATGTTCATTCCGAACACCTACGAGATATATTGGAATATCGCGCCCGAGAAGCTCTTACGCCGTATGAAGCGCGAGTATGATCGCTTCTGGAACGAGAGTCGTGTGGCGAAGTTGGAGCGTTGCAAGTTGTCGAAATATCAGGTTATGACCCTGGCGTCAATTGTGTACGAGGAGGTGAAAATTGCCGAGGAGATGCGAATGATTTCGGGTGTATATATCAACCGCCTTCGTCGCGGTATTCCACTCGAAGCATGCCCTACCGTGAAGTATGCAATGGGCGACTTTGCATTGCGTCGTATTCTTCACAAGCACCTTCGCGTCGAGTCGCCATTTAATACATATAGAAATCAAGGTTTGCCACCTGCTCCAATCTGTATTCCGTCGGTAACGGCTATTGATGCAGTGTTGAACTACACAGAGCACGACTATCTCTTCTTCTGCGCTCGTCCCGAGTTTGATGGCCGTCATAACTTTGCACGAAATCTCTCGGAACATAACGCCAATGCGCGTAAGTATGCAGATGCGCTGAATAAGCGAGGAATTAAAAAATAATTTTTTATCTTTGCAGAGTTAAAGTTAAAGACAAAAGTATGAAACCTTCTATCTTTCTGAATGATATACTCACCAAGGGTGCTATTCTTGGAGGAGTGATGTTGCTCTCGAATATTGCCGAGACATCGATGTTGTACTATGGTGGCGATGTTAAGTGGTTGGCTGCGATGTCAGCTGAGGTGCTCGTCGCTTGTGCTCTGTATATTTGGCTCGTTGTTCGCTTTACGCGAGGCTATGCAAAACTCGTAATGAACGAGCGTAAAGAGATGCCTTTCTTCACCTACGGAAATGGTTTGTCGTATGTCGTAAGTATCTCGATGTTGGCGGGTGTAATAGTTGCATTGGGCGGATATATGTTCCGACACTATGTCGTTGGTTACGAGAATTATATTGCGGCTTATATAAAGTTGCTTCAAGATTCGCTGACACAGGCTCAGATGCCGGCATCTATGGCAGGAACCTACGATCAGATATTCGCAACGTTAAAGTCGCAACCTGAGCCGTCGCTTATCTCTACAATCTTATCAAGTTTGTGGTCTTATCTTGTCTCGGGTACTGTTGTAGGTTTGATTGTTGCAGCTACGACAAAGCGCGAGCCAAATTTGTTTGATGATAAAAAGTCTGACGATGAGCAGTAAAATTGATGTATCAATCGTAGTACCTCTATATAATGAGGAGGAGTCCCTGCC
>JAZNHC010000084.1:0-3342 GCA_045576755.1 Alistipes sp. | reverse complement strand
TGCGGTGGAGTTTGAGGGTTTGAGGAGTTTGAGGTTTCTGCTGCGATTGAGGAGTGGAGTTTGGTGCTTACTCCTTTACGCAGCGCACCTGGAAGCCGTTGGCGCGACGTGCCGAATGGGCTATCTCGAACTTGTTAATTGTTCGCGTAGTCGTAAGGTCGAAATAGAGTGACACCGCCTTACCGTCAGCCGTTGTGGTCGAGGTCCAATAGTAACCCTCCCACGGCTGTGGCTGCGAAGGATACGCGCCCTCCTTGTAGTTCATATTCTCGACTTTGCCATCGTTGTATCTGCGTCTGCCACAAGCAGGGTAGAAGTATGTATCAACGCCATCCGAGAGGTGCCAGCCATACTGCTTACGGGCATCTTCGAGAGGTGTATTATCCTCGGCATCAGCCAGGTACAACACCGCCAAATCGCTTGCCGCAGGCACTCTCCAACCATAAGGACACGGATCGTAGATACTCTTCTTGTTATCACTCCACAAGTCATTATCAGCCGTTACAAGCCAATCGCCAACTCCGTCAGCACCCTCCTCCAGGCAGGCTGCATTTGTAATAAAGTGCATAGGATTTTTTGTCACATACTCCTGTGTTCCGACACTCTGAGTACGTTCCACATACTTCTCTGCGATATAGATACCTTTCTCGTCATAACGGCTCTCGTCATCTGCGCCCGAAGCATCGAAGAAGTATGGACGTGGGAATGGGTCTTTACGTCCCCACTGATAGTACATACCATACGAATTATGGATAGACAACTCCTCTTTCGAACCATTGCTATTGGTGAAGGCTCCAAGGTTGTGGTGCATAAATGACTTATCATTCGCATAGGTTTTGTATGCAGCAAGCGGATTTTCGTTCACAATCCACAAGTGCCAGCTCCAAATAACCTCGCCACTACCATTGTATGCAGCAATCACAGCATTCGTATCTTCAACTCGCGTTGCATCAGCATCGGATGGTGCAACATACAACATCACCTTGCCATCTACAAAATTGACATTTTTCACAACATTCGGATTGCTCTGCCACAACAAGCCCACCTTCTTGGTCTCAAGTTCCGAGCCGTCAGGACGATGCATAACATCAAACGAGTAGTTCACTGCCGGTGCAGTTATCACATAGCAGTTGGCAGCGCTATTTACACCGAGGTTTTGCGTTTCGCACACATAGACATATATGTAGTAGCTTGTCGCCTTGCCCTCCTTATTCAGTGCATTGACAACCACCGATCCCTCGCGCGGAAGATCCTCTTCGACCATTCCCTCCTCGTTTGCACCTACAGGCCATATTGTAATTGTGCTGCTTGCGCCATTAACCGTTGCACTCCAACCCGCACTATGTGAACTTACTGCCACACTCTCGGCATTGGTCGCCACGTAGGAGATGCTCTGTGCCGCATCCTGCCACGACGCAAAATAGAGCGCGGTACGCTCGAGTACAAGCTCTGCACTCTTATCCTTATTACAAGCCGAAAATGCCGCTACCGACATCAACGCAACAATCAAGAATTTAACACTTCTCATAATCAAATATTCCTTACAATCGGCAAATATACAAAAAAGTTGGCAATTACAAACTTCGTCCCATCTATTAGGAACAATTATTGCCCTGAAAAGTAACGAAAAAAACACTTATTTATTACATTATATGGCAAAGTTGAAGATTGAAACCGGCAGTGCTATGGCTGCACCCGAGTACAAAATCAGAGTTACGGAGCGAGGGCCCTATCTCGTCTACGGGCAACCCCCGTTAGCGACACAACACATCGTACCAAACGAGATAGGTGAGAGTTGGCGATTTGAGGAGGGTAAGCACTTCTCAACCGACAAAGAGCCTACCTCGCTGTGTCGCTGTGGAGCGTCGCACAACAAACCATACTGTGACGGCACACATCACTCGCACAAATGGAAACCTAAACTCACAGCACGCCCCGAAGCTCTATTGGACGATGTCGAGATAACGTCGGGCGATGAACTGACACTTACCGACAATCCGCAATACTGTGTCTTTGCGCGATTTTGCGATGCCGGTGGAGGAGTGTGGGCTGCCACCGAAACCTCGTTCGACGACTCGGCACGCCGACAGGCAATACGTCAAGCCTCGATGTGCCCGAGTGGGCGTTTGATGATATGGGGCAACAACTCCGATCTGCCGTTTGAGCGACACTATGAGCCGAGTCTCGGACTTATCGAAGATGATGCGCTACACGTCAGCGGAGGATTGTGGGTACGCGGAGGAATACGCATCGAACGCGAGGACGGCATATCGTACGAGGTGCGCAATCGCTCCGTACTGTGCCGTTGCGGAGAGTCTGCAAACAAACCCTATTGCGACGGTTCGCACGCCTCGTTGCATTGGCGCGACGAGCTCGAAAAAGCGATTGAGCGCGAGGAGGAAATGGTGTAGTGGCACATAGTTTGCACCCTTCGTCAGTGTAACTTAAAAACACAATAGTATGAAAAGAGTTTTACTGATTATCGGAGCTTTGGCGGCGACACTCACTGCCTCGGCTCAACGTAGTCGCATAGAGCGATTTCATCACGGCGGGGCAGAACCTACCGTTTATATCATTTCGGTAAGCGAAAGGGACACTTTGACCTACGCACCACAAGGCTGTAATCAGCAGGATATTGCAGCCAAGAACGCTGCTGTAAAGGCTGCTATCAACGATCACCGCAACGCCACACGCGATGGTATCCAGCAGGCAGCAATGCCTTCAGCAATCTTCGCCGACAAGCGCAACACCTTCTCGTTTGCTATTGGTGGTGACATTGCACTCCGTGCCGCCTACTCGTTTGACCGCACGGTCAATAATATCGATATGGTGCCTTTCGATGTGCCTATGACACTCACACCAGCCGACAAACAGGAGATTAGAATGGATGCTTCGACATCGCGCATCTTCATCCGAGGAATAGCCAACACCAAGAAGCTCGGTCAGGTACATGTATTTATGGATTTGGACTTCCGTGGAGGGGCCACAGGCAGCTATACGCCCCGTATTCGTTCGGGATATGTGCAGATGTTGGGGTTAACCATAGGTCGTGATGTATCGACTTTCTGCGACCTTACGGCAGCTCCTACAACAATCGACTTCCAGGGCCCTAATGCCTACAACTTCCGCTTTGCTACGATGATTCGCTACGAATACTCCTTCCTCAAAGATCACTTGAAGGTAGGTGCAGCAGCCGAAATGCCGAGTGTATCGGGAACATACGGTGAGACTCTCTCGCCGATTCCGCAACGAGTGCCCGATTTTCCGGTCTATTTCCAATATTCGTGGGGCAAGAATCGCGATAGCCACATCCGAGCTTCGGCGGTATTCCGCGATATGTAC
>JAZNHC010000083.1:0-11067 GCA_045576755.1 Alistipes sp. | reverse complement strand
GCTGGGATATGGAGGATTTGTGCTACGAGGGTAAGCACGTATCGCACGGCTTCAAGGTAGGAATAGGTACTTTGGCTTCGACAGCGTCGTTGGAGTTCCTCTTGACGAAGGATATCGAGAACCTCGATGTCGAGAAGTGCGTTGAGGCTTGGAAATCGTGGGAGGAGCAGGAGAAGGAGATCCGCGAAGTATTTGCAGGTAAGCCTGGTCATACCGCACGTGGATTGAAGGAGACGCGCGATAAGTATGTCGATAAGGATGGCTTGCGCAAACAGTTGCAGGAGTTGAAGGCGGCTTGGCCGAAGTTCAAGGAACAGATCCGTGAGCAGATTATCCCATTTGCTGAGGTGCGCGAGAACTTGCGATTGGTGGGTGCTCCGTACGAGCCTGAGCATATCGGCGTAACTCGCGAGCGTATGCGTAAGACATTCTCTTATATCCCTTATATGCGTAGCCGTTTTACAAATATTGATGTAGTGTATCGTTGCGGCTATATGGAGGAACTGACCGAACATCTCTTCGGCAAAGGCGGAGTATGGGAGGTTGAATAATCTCGTTTGAAGAACTATTGACCTGAATCTTTATGGGAGAAACTAAACGTTCGTTCAACTATTGGCAAATTCGCACTATCATTATTACGATGGTGGGTTATGCATTGTTCTATTTTGTTCGTAAGAACTTTTCCATAGCGATGCCCGGACTGACAGCCGAATTCGGCATCTCGAAGGTGTCGTTGGGATTGTTCCTGACGCTGCACGGCATAATCTATGGTCTGTCGCGTTTTGTGAACGGAATAATTTCAGATAGAAACAGTGCTCGCATAGTCCTCTCGGTGGGACTTATGTTGTGTGCCTTGGCAAACATCCTCTTTGGCTTTAGCGATACCATTGCAGGCTGGATTGTTGCGCTGGCAAACAATATGGGTACGACGGTGGCATTTTCGAGTGTATTGCTCTACTTTATGGGCATCGTGTGGGTGATAAACGGCTATCTGCAAGGTATGGGTGTGCCACCTTGTACCAAGACTCTGACGCAGTGGATTCATCCGAAGGAGTTGGCTACGAAGATGTCGGTGTGGAATATGTCGCACTCGATTGGAGCAGCATTGGTGTTCGGTCTGTGCGGTTGGTATATTATGCCTCATATGGGCGTAGATATGAGTGCAAATGCCGAGGTAGTGGCAAATATCGCGGCAAATCTCAAACTCGACATCAACGATCCGAAAGTGCTCGACTTTGCGGCACACTACTACGCTTGGCGTTGGTGCTTCATTATCCCTGCAATCTTTGCAGGAGTCGGTTCTGTAGGCTTACTTCTAACGTTGAAGGACTCCCCTTCGGATGTTGGTCTGCCCGAGGTTGTGGGCGAGAAAAAGGCTATTGTACGTACTCCAGAAGAGAGCGCCGAGTACAATGCGTTCATT
Organism: Alistipes sp.; assembly: GCA_045576755.1. Classification (GTDB taxonomy): domain Bacteria; phylum Bacteroidota; class Bacteroidia; order Bacteroidales; family Rikenellaceae; genus Alistipes. Next base: position 9,644 of record JAZNHC010000083.1, on the reverse strand, counting down.
CGTCGCAAGGTCTTTGGAAATCGTCTGATATGGACATTGGCGCTGACCAACTTTTTCGTCTATATCGTTCGCTTCGCAGCTCTCGATTGGGGCCCTACTTTGCTGACCGAGTCGAAGGGTATTTCGCTCGCTATGGCGACTACTTTGTGTATCGTGTTTGAGTTTGTGGGTGGCAATATCGGAATGGTTGTAGCAGGTTGGGCAACCGATCACCTGTTCAAGAACAAGGCGCACCATACGTGCGTGTTCTGTATGGTAGGAGCGGCGCTGTCTATTGCCCTTTTCTGGCTCATCCCCGAGGGTGCTTCGTGGTGGCTTATGATGATACCTTTCACGTTTATAGGTTTCTTCATCTATGGTCCTCAGGCTCTTCTCGGTATTGCGGCAGCTAATCAGGCAACCAACCGAGCATCGGCTACCGCTAACGGCATCCTTGGCATATTCGGTTATGCAAGCACCCTTATTTCGGGTGTGGGATTTGGATATGTTGCACAGCACTACGGCTGGGATGCAGCTTATGTAACAATCTTTGTAATGGCGATATTGGGTGCGGTGACATTGATGACAATGTGGCGTGCCAAGGCTGATGGCTACGACGAAGATGTGAAATAGCATAGACTCGTTACGAAACTGAGAAGGATGGCACGTGCCGTCCTTCTTTTCTTTGCTTCATTGCAACCAATTTCAGTATGAGGTATCATTAAACAAAAAAACCTCTGCATAAGCAGAGGTCGTTGCATTCGTTTGAGTTGGGCTACCAGGATTCGAACCTAGAATGACAGGACCAGAATCTGTAGTGTTACCATTACACCATAGCCCAATTGTTCGTTTTGCGAGTGCAAAAGTATCACTTATTTTTCTTTTTCCAAAGATTTTTTCAAAAAAAATTAGTTTTTCGGCAAAAAATCTTTGTTTTGGGCTCTTTTTGTCATTGTGTGATGCGAATATTTATAATCATTGCGGAGTGGTTGATAATATTGTCGAAATAGTTTGATTGTTCGTTTTATTTTCTTAAATTTGCGTGACTATAAATATAATTATCGTAATTAACGCAAGTTTATATTGCATAACCTAAGCGAAATATGAAAATTAAATTTCTGTTCAACCATTTTATTGTTGGTGTAGTTGCGTTTGCCGTGTCGTGTACATCGTTGCCGCTCGAAGAGCATATCGACTATAATGCCGAGTGGAGTATGGTGATCGAATCGTTGGTTAACCCCGAAGAGTGTGTGACAATCAAGAATTCGGATGCAACGGTTGCAGCCGAGCAAAAGGGCAATACCCTGCATTACGAGAATGTGGGTGGACGAGATATCGATTTGACTTTGACGTATGCCGACTCGAAAACCTGCGATGGTGGCTTGGAGGTGTTGGCGACAATCGCCAATAATGAGCAGGGCTGGATGGTGCGCTCGTTCGAAACCCCTGCGTTGGTTGGTATTAAGGCGGATGTCGAGGATGCCTTCTTGGTTCCTCTCGGCACAGGTTTTCGTATCTCGCTTAAGGGTACAATGGCACTCTACGAGCAAATTAAATCATTGGACGATCCCGATAGACTCTTCAAGAGAAAGGATAAGTGGAGATGGAATAAGGAGAACTCGTGTTTCGAGTGCTCGTTGGCATATCCGAGCGAATACTGCACAATGCAGTGGAGCGCTCTGCAGCGCAAGACGGGTGGCATCTACTTTGCGAGCCACGACAGCCGCTTCTCCTACAAGTATATGAATATTTCGTTTGATCCTTCGACCAAAGATGTGCGCTTCAGCTTCCGCAATATGTTGGAGTGCTTCCCGGGCGAGAAGGTTGAAGTGGCACCTGTAGTCTACAAACCGTACGAGGGTGAGTGGTATGAGTGTGGCGATACCTACCGCGAATGGTTCTTGGCTCACCGAACAATTGCTGAGCGCCCCGAGTGGGTAAAGAATAGTCGAGGTTGGTTGTTGGCTATCCTCAAGCAGCAGAACGACGAAGTGATTGTGCCATACGAGGAGATAGGCGGACTTTTGGCAGATGCTGCCGAGGAGCGTGGTATCGATATCCTCGGACTGTTTGGTCGCGGTATTGGTGGTCACGACAGATTTTATCCCGACTACCGTCCCGATCCAAAGATGGGTGGCGAGACGGCAATCAAGAGAGGTATTGCCGAAGCAAAAGCTAAGGGCAAGCGCGTGGTACTCTACACCAACGGGCAGTTGCTTGATATGAACGAAACACCGCAGTTTTGGCCCGATACGGGCAAGGTTATCAGTGTTCGTCAGCGTGACGGAAAGATTTGGCAACAGACTTATCACAAGTACGATAGCGCTCCGGCTCGTCATTTCGGACTTGCTTGCCACAGTTGCGCGACTTGGCGCGAGATAATGCTCCGCTTGGCAAAGGATGCCAACAACTTGGGTGCGGATGGTATTCTCTACGATCAATTGGCGGTATTCAAGCCAACCTACTGCTATAATCCCGATCACGGGCATCGTGTTCCTGCAATTGTCTACGAGGCTGATCGTCTTGACAATATGGATTACGTTCAGCGCGAGATGTCGAAGATAAATCCAGAGTTTGTGGTTATGACCGAGGGTTTGGCGGACTACGAGTTGAGTACCGTAGGTATGTTCCACGGCTACTGCAAGGGCTCTATCGTGCCTAAGAAGTCGGTTATGAAGGAGCGTTTCGACGATGAGGGTGTCGTGCAGTATTTTACAGAGATGTTCCACTATACTTTCCCTGAGAATGTGGTGACTATACGTATGACCTCACCATCGAACAGCCGATTTAGTATGAACTACAATCTCTCGTTCGGCTTCCGTAACGAGCTGGAGTTGCGCTATGCGGCTGATCGCGACTACCTCAAGTGCAAGAAGGTGCCAACAATTGAGGATTATGTAAATGTTCGTACCGTGTCGTCGGTGAAGATTATCCGCGAGATGGAGGAGGCTGGCGATCCGGTGGCTTCGGTCAAGTACTATAAGCAGGCACTCGACTTTCAGCAGGAACACGCCGAGTTGATGAAGCACGGCAGATACTTGGCGGGCAATGGCGTGACGCTCGATGCCTCGTCGCAATATGTTATGGCGAATGCGTGGGTGTCGAAGGATGGTAGCAAAGTCGGTGTTCTTGTTTGGAATATGTCGGACGAAGAGGTTGCTTATAATGTGGCGTATAAGGGATATAAGGCGCGAGCCATCTATGCACCTGATAGAGATAACATCGAACTCGGTGATAAGCTTGGTGCGCAAAGTCTTCATTTTGTTGTTTTCGAAATATAGCACTAAAATACCGGAATTTTAATATTTAATAGTCGGTAAAAATGAGGAGGATTGTAATTCTTGTGACGCTTTTGTTTTTTGGTATAATATCTCTTGATGCCGCGCCAAAACAGCCTGCTAAGAGTGTGGATATTTGCGTATATGGCGCGACCTCAGTAGGCGTTATAGCTGCCTATACAGCCAAGAAGCAGGGTAAGAGTGTCTTGCTGATTGAGCCAACAACCCATATCGGAGGTATGTCGTCGGGTGGCCTTGGCCGTACAGATATCGGAAATAAGTACGTCGTAACAGGTTTGGCGCTCGATTTTTATCGTCGGCTTGGCACCCATTATGGTTCGTTGGAGAAGTGGATTTTCGAGCCAAGTGTAGCAGAAAAGGTCTTTCGCGATTATATCGCAGAGGAGAACATAGAGTTGTGGTGTAATCGCCGAATTGTGGCCGCATCGACCAAGGGTGGCAAGATTCTTACAATTACCCTCGAGGATTCAAAGGTTCCGGGCAAGAAGAATAGTGTCGTAGTTGCAGCAAAGATGTTTATTGATGCAACATACGAGGGCGACTTGATGGCGAGAGCGGGTGTATCCTATACTGTAGGTCGCGAGAGTAACAAGATGTATAATGAGACTTATAATGGCGTACAAATGCCGCGTTATCACTACTTCAAGGATGCCGTAGATCCGTATGTCGTGCCAGGCAAGAAGAGTAGCGGTTTGCTCTATGGTATCAGCAAGGGCGAACGTGGCGATATCGGAGCAGGGGATCGGAAGGTTCAGGCATACAATTTCCGCATCTGTCTGACCGATAACAAGGATAATATGATCCCTATCACCAAGCCCGAGAACTACGATCCGTCGAAGTACGAGTTGCTTTTGCGTTGGAAGGAGAAACAGCCGTGGAAGCGTCTGCGCGATATTTTCATCTGGTCTATGATGCCTAATCGCAAGACGGATATCAACAACTACGGAGCCTTCTCGACTGATATGATTGGTGCGAATTGGAACTATCCGGAGGCGAGCTACGAGGAGCGCGAAAGAATTATCAAGGAGCATATCGATTATACTAAGGGATTGCTCTATTTTGTAGGTCACGACCATCGTATTCCTGCATTTATTCGTATGGAGATGCTCAAGTGGGGATATCCGAAAGACGAGTACGTAAACAATGGACATTGGACTCCTCAGCTCTATGTGCGTGAGGCGCGTCGTATGGTGAGCGATATGGTGATGACACAGCATCACTGCCAGGGCAAGGAGGTTGTGTCGGATGGAATAGCCTATGCGGCATACGGAATGGACTCGCACAACTGTGACCGCGTGGTAATTGACGGATGCGTGCGTAACGAGGGTGATGTGCAGATTAAGGTTATGCCATATCCGATCTCCTATCGTTCGATTGTGCCAAAGCGTTCGGAGATTACGAATCTGTTTGTTCCGTTCTGCCTTTCGGCATCGCATATTGCTTTTGGCTCAATCCGTATGGAGCCTGTATGTATGGTTCTGGCGCAGGTGTCTGCGACGGCGGCCTCGATGGCAATAGACAACAAATGTGACGTGCAAGATGTGGACTACAAAGTGTTGAATGCCGAGTTGGCTGCCCACCCTTGGGGCGATAACCGCAAACCCGATGTCCTGATTGACGATTCCGACCAGGAACGATACCGCTTGGTGGGTGATTGGACCTTCGATAAGAGCCGTCGTTGCTATGGTCAATCTCGCTACTACACAGGTGCATATAGAGGTGCCGACAAGTCAGCATTCTTCTGCCCAAAACTCGATATGGCGGACGAATATAAGGTATATTTCTACTATCCGAACCAGAAGTCGCCTTCTTCGGTGGTTAATTTCAATATTCACGACGGAGCACAACTCCATAAGGTTCAGATCGATATTAAAGCGATCTCGAAGAGCGATATAGCAACGATTGGCAGAACCTCGGGCGAGTGGATATATCTCGGAACGTACAACATTGCAGCGGGCGAGGTGCCTTATGTCGAGATGACCAACGAGGGCGCAGACGGAACAATTGTGGCAGATGCCGTACAACTAATACCAACAAAACGATAAAGCTTTAATCAATCATACTAAGACCTGTATTATGGATAGAAAAGAATTCTTAAAAAGAATGGGCTTGCTGATGGCAGGCGCAGTTGCAATCGATTTGAACGCCAAGGCTAATACGATTGCATCTCTCGGTGAGAGTGAAATTCCGGATATCGCTTCCGAGGACAAGATCAAGACTAATATTGCATCGCTCGATGCAAAGCTCGACAAACCTATTACCGTGATGGTTATCGGTGCAGGTAGTCGTGGTAGAACCTATGCTCGCTATGCCGAGAAATTCCCTGGCTCGATGAAGGTTGTCGGTGTTGCCGATCTGAACCCTAATCGTCGTGCGGCAATGGCAAAGAAACACAACATCCCGAAGGAGAATCAGTTTGCACACTTCAACGATGCACTCTCGCGCCCTCAGTTGGCTGATGCTGTGGTTATTTCAACGCCGGATAACCTCCACTACGAGCCTTGTATGAAGGCTCTCGAACTCGGCTATAATGTGCTGCTCGAGAAGCCTGTTGCACCAACCGAGAAGGAGTGCCGTGCAATCTTGAAGCAGGCTCACAAGTGCAACCGTATCGTTGCTGTCTGCCACGTGTTGCGTTATGCGCCGTACTTTGTGGCTTTGAAGGAGGTGCTCGACTCGGGTGCTATTGGCGATATCGTAAGTATTCAGCATATGGAGCCTATTCAGTATGCTCATATGGCGCACTCGTACGTTCGTGGAAATTGGCCTTTGGCTGATAAGACAACGCCTATTATCCTTGCTAAGTCGTGCCACGACCTCGATATCTTGCGCTGGCTGATCGGTAAGCCTTGCGAGTCTATCGCTGCTGAGGGCTCGTTGCATTTGTTCCGTCCTGAGAATATGCCAAAGGGTGCAACCGAGCGTTGTACCGATGGCTGTCCGCACGAGGCGGAGTGTCCATACTCGGCAATCGATATCTACGAGCGCAGAAAGCGTCACTTGGGAGTATTTGACCTTCCTCGCAAAGACCCTGCACTCATTCGCGAGAAGCTCAAGACTACAAACTACGGACGTTGCGTATATCGTTGCAACAACGATCAGTGCGACCACTACGTGGCAATTATGAAGTTCCAGGGCGATATTACAGCTTCGTTCACTATGGATGCCTTCACTCCTTGGGGAGGTCGTCGTACCCGCATCATGGGAACAAAGGGATTTATCGAGGGCGATATGAAGACCTTCAAGTTTTACGATTTCCGTTCGGGACATACCAGCGTTTGGGATCAGAAGGTGTCCGAGATTCCAGAGTATAAGGGATCGGGACATGGTGGTGGTGACCATATGCTTGTGCGCGATTTCGTACGCGCGGTGTCGGCTCAAGACGAGAAACTCCTCTCCAGCACAATCGATGTGTCGATTGAGAGCCACGTAATGGGCTTTATGGCAGAGAAGAGCCGTAAGTCGATGAAGAAGGTTAAGATTTAATTTTGTGACGGATGTTGAAGCGATTACCTCTATTTGTTTCACTCCTTTTACTGCATTTAGGTTTGTTTGCGCAGCCTCAGAATGTTCACCATTTTGAGGCTCGCCAAACAGCTGTGTGGTTTCGCGAGGGATTGAGCTATCAACTTATGCCTCGTTCGTTTACGGAGGAGGGTACGTTAAAAGGAGCCGAGAGACATCTGGAACGGCTCAAGGATTTGGGTGTCACGGTGATATATCTCACGCCTGTAAATAAGGCTGATACCGATATGGATCCAACGAAGTGGAGTCCGCGACAACATAAGTCGGGCTTTAACGATCCTCGAAATCCCTATCGTGCAGGCAACTATTTTCAAGTGGATCCAGAATATGGTACGGATCAAGATCTAAAGGATTTTGTCAGCAAGGCACATAGCCTTGGTATGAGGGTATTTCTCGATCTTGTCTTCGGGCATTGCGGACCATCAGCCGATGTGGTAAAGACACATCCCGAGTTCTTCAAGTATGACGAGGCGGGCAATATGGAACTTACGGTGTGGAATTTTCCGAAGTTCGATACTGATTACAGCGGCACGCGCGCCTACTTCAAGAGTATCATGAGCTACTATCTCGCCAACTACGATGTGGATGGCTTCCGCTGCGATGTGGCAAGCCTTGTTCCGATCTCGTTTTGGGAGGAGTCGCGAGCAGAACTCGAGCGCATCAAGCCAGACTTGGTGATGGTGGCTGAGTCGAGCAGACCTTACAATCTTCGTTATGCTTTCGATGCGAACTACAATTGGAATATCATCCATAAGGCATTGCGACCTATACTGTTCAAAGATCCGAGGTATGCAGATAAGGGTGGTATGGCGTATGTGCGTTCGCGCCACGAGTGGAATAGAGCGCTCTGCCCTAAAGGTTCGCTGTTGTGGAATATGATGGAGAACCATGATTGGGCTACCGATGAGTTCGAAAATCGCCAGGAGAAGGTGTTGGGAAACAGGTGCTGCGAACTCGCGCTCGCCTTTTGCTTTGCTATCGACGGCGTGCCGTTGATATTCAACGGTCAGGAGATTGCTCACGATAAGCGTGTGTCACTGTTTGGGCATAAGGATTGCTGGATCGATTGGGATACTGACGGACAAACGGCAGTAGCAAAAGATCGAACTGCCAAGATTAAGGCTTGGGCGAAGATGCGCAGAGAGTATAAGGCTCTGAGCTATGGCGCAACCGAGTGGATTGATAACGACCACCCTGTTGAGGTACTATCATTCAGAAGAAGATTGGATGGCTGCTTAGATGTATTGTTTGTCGGAAATTTCTCCGATAAGGAGTTGTGTGTCGCTCTTGCCGATGGCACAAAACTTACACTCGCGCCCTGGGGGTATCTTTTCGAGCCGCAAAAAAAAGAGATTGAAACTAATAAATAATAGTAGATTATGAAAAATATCAAATTTCGTCTGATAGTGATGAACTTCCTGCAGTATGCTGTGTGGGGCTCCTATCTGACATCTATGGGTCGCTATCTCGGCTCAATTGGAATGGGCGAGAATATCGGTATCTTCTATGCCGTTCAAGGTATCGTGTCGCTCTTTATGCCTGCGTTGGTGGGTATCATAGCAGACCGTTGGATTCAGGCGCAACGTATGCTCGGTTTGTGCCATACGCTTGCAGCTCTCTTTGCAGCTCTTACCGCGTTGTGCGGAGCCGGCTATATGGGCGAGGTGTCGTTTGCGCCGCTCTTTACGCTCTACACCTTGAGTGTAGCATTCTATATGCCAACTATTGCACTTTCTAACTCGGTGGCATACAGCTTGTTGGAACGCGCGGGATTGGATACGGTTTCGGCATTCCCTCCAATTCGCGTATTTGGAACGGTTGGCTTTATCTGCGCTATGGTGGGTTGCGACTTGGCAGGATTCCAGTCCAACTATATGCAGTTCGCTCAGTCTGCAGTTCTTGGCTTGATGCTCGGCATATACGCCTTTATGTTGCCTGAGTGTCCTATTGCAAAGGGTGAGAAGAAGTCACTTGCAGAGGCTCTCGGTTTGAAGGCTTTTGCACTGTTTAAGCAGAAGAAGATGGCGATTTTCTTCATCTTCTCGATGTTGCTGGGTGTGTCGTTGCAGATTACTAATGGCTTTGCCAATCCATTCCTCGGCGATTTCGCCGGCGTTGCGGAGTACGCTTCGACCTTTGGTGTTCAGCACTCGAATATTCTTATCTCCTTGTCGCAAGTCTCCGAGACCTTGTGCATCCTTCTGATTCCGTTCTGCTTGAAGCGTTTCGGTATCAAGAATGTGATGCTTATGGCGATGTTTGCTTGGGTGTTGCGCTTCGGGTTGTTTGGCTTGGGTAACCCGGGTTCGGGAGTGTGGATGTTTATCCTCTCGATGATTGTCTACGGTGTGGCGTTCGACTTCTTCAATGTGTCGGGCTCGCTCTATGTTAATCAGGAGACTTCCGAGGATATCCGCTCTTCGGCTCAAGGCTTGTTTATGATGATGACCAATGGTGTTGGTGCAACTATCGGCACACTCGGTGCACAGGCTGTTGTAAACCACTTTGTTTACAACGGTTCGCAGGGAGTGGAGATGATGCAGGGATGGTCTACCACTTGGTTGATCTTCGCAGGCTATGCGTTGGTCGTTACGGTGTTGTTTGCACTTATCTTCAAATATAAGCATACGCCCGAGAAGGCATAGCTGAAAAATAATTCCATAAAATAAGAATTCGTCTAACAAGGCTCTTTCGGAATCTGTCTTGTCTGAAAAAAATATCCTTGTTATAGAAATTCTAACAAAGTAAGGGTGCCCAAAAAAACTTGTTGGACACCCTTACTTTGTTTTCTGCTCAAAAAAAAGTTGAAAAATTATTTGGAAATTGAAAATTTTTGCATTT
>JAZNHC010000082.1:0-16431 GCA_045576755.1 Alistipes sp. | reverse complement strand
TGAACAAGCGCACCGAGGATGAGGACCCTGCATTCACACGTATAGGCGACAGACAGTACCACCACTTCCAGATAAATGTACCTCGCAAGTGCAAGAGAGTTATCGTGAAGATAGATGGTTACGAGGGTGAAAAGAGATTCGATCTGACTCTCTGCGCCAAGCGTGGCGAGTTGGCATTCCACGACAACACCTTGCTCAAATCGGTGGCTCGAGGTTTCAAAAAGAGCTTAACTATAAACAACCCCAAGCCTGGCAAGTGGTTTGTATCGGTATTTTGCGAAAACACCGTCACTGCCTACACCAACAAGTACGGCACTTACTATCGCGGACGTACCGGAGTGCTGAATGGCGTTCCATACCAAATTACAGTCGAATATGAGTAAAATTTCCCACATATTTATTGTGATCGTTGCCCTGCTATCGGTTTCGGTGGCAGAGGGACAGACCATTGCACTCGGTGAGCGCATCAAACGCACCAAAAATATTAAGTGGCTCAACGACAATAAGCCTCACAAGAGTACATTTACCTATATGGAGTTTATTCTCTCGAACACCACCCCATGTCGCGATACGGCAACCCACACCCACCGTATTGTCCAGGAGTACAGCAGTATGTCATTCGTACTTGTTACACAGGAGAACGCCTCCGAAATTGGAGAGTGGGTAAAAGCTCTTTTGGGACCTAAATCGGGTGTAATCATCGAGGATCAACGAATACGCGCATCGTTTGGCATCAGCTACGTTCCGTATGCTGTTATCTTGAACCGCAAAAACAAAGTGCTGTGGTTCGGAAATCCGCAACAACTCAGCAAACGATCAATAGACCAATTGCTGATGAAGCAACAACGACGCACAAAATAGACAGAAAGACGATAACACTAAGAAAACAGCTATATATGTCATTTACAAAGATAGACCATTATGAGCGCGGAGAGTATCGTGATACCCATCACGATAGCGCTCTCACGGTAACCGATGGAGTTGCCGACCAACCCATTGTAAACCCCTACTTCGTAAAGAAGCGTCGTCGCAAGCTCACAACCGACGAGTTTGTCGAGGGTATCTTGGCCGGAAACATAACCATCCTCTCGCAAGCGATAACCCTTATCGAGAGCAACAATCCCGACAACTACGCCCAGGCACAGGAGATTATCGAGCGATGCCTGCCGTATGCTGGTAAGTCGGTGCGCATAGGCATTACGGGTGTTCCTGGAGCAGGAAAATCGACATGGATTGAGGCTGTCGGAAATATGGTTACATCGCTGCACCACAAGTTGGCTGTGTTGGCTATCGACCCATCGTCGGAGCGCAGTGGAGGTTCAATCCTTGGCGACAAAACCCGCATGGAGACAATCTGTCACAACCCCGACATCTTTATCCGCCCTTCGCCTTCGGCAGGATCTCTCGGTGGCGTGGCGCGCAAAACTCGCGAGACGGTAGTATTGTGCGAGGCTGCAGGCTTCGACGTAATCTTCATCGAGACCGTAGGTGTGGGTCAGTCCGAGACCGCTGTTCACTCGATGGTCGATATGTTCCTTCTCTTACAGATCTCGGGCGCAGGCGACGAGCTACAAGGCATCAAACGAGGTATTATGGAGATGGCAGACCTGATGGTTATCACCAAGGCGGACGGTGAGAATAAGGTCAAGGCCGAGGTTGCACGTCGTCAATTCCAGAATGCGCTGCACCTCTTCCCTACTCCGGAGAGCGATTGGAGAGCGAAGGTCTATACCTGCTCGTCGCTCGAGGGTGTCGGTCTGGAAGAGATTTGGAAGGGCGTAGAGGAGTACCTCGAGCACACCAAGGGCAACGGCTACTTCCAGCACCACCGCAACGAGCAGAATAAATATTGGATGTACGAGAGCATAAACGAGGCATTGAAGAGCCACTTCTACCTCAACCCCGAAATCGAGAGTCGCATTGCCGACGTGGAGGAGCGCGTACTCGATGCCAAGTTGAGTTCGTTTATCGCAGCGAAAGAGCTGTTGGACATTTATTTCAAAAAGTAAATGTCCGATTAAGAATTAAAAATTAGAGGTGATTGAGGAAATTTTGTGCTAAACGAGGAGACGAAAGCGCAGCATACTAATGTCTATGTGAGCATTTCGTTATCCGAAGAGCAGTGCTAAATTTACCTATCAGAATAATTTTTTATTATGAAGATTGTTGTATTAACAGGAGCAGGTGTGAGTGCCGATAGCGGTATTCCGACATACCGCAGTAGCGATGGCTTGTGGGCGAACTACAAGATTGAGGAGGTATGCACACCCGAGGCGTTGGCACGTGATAGAGCCAAAGTGATAAACTTCTATAATATGCGTCGTCGCGAGATGTCGGGCAAGCTGCCAAATGCGGGGCACAAGGCTATCGCGGAGCTGGAGAGATACTTTGACGTAGAGGTCATCACGCAGAATATAGACAACCTGCACGAACAGGCAGGCTCGACCAAGATAACACACCTCCACGGCGAACTCACCAAGTTGCGCGAGGAGAGTGGCGAGCAGTATATCATCGAGATTGGTCTGCGCGACCAAGAGCTTGACGAGAAGGCTCCGAATGGCGAATTATTGCGTCCACACATCGTATTTTTTGGCGAGGCGGTGCCGATGTTCGACAAGGCACGCGACTTAGTCAAAGAGGCGGACATATTGATTGTCGTGGGCACCTCATTGGCGGTCTACCCTGCCGCATCGTTGGTCGGTTGGGTAAGGAACAACGACGTACCTATTTACGTCGTTGATCCATCGACACCGAAGATACCGTTCCTCCGCAACCGCATCTTCCACATCAAGGAGCGTGCAGCGATTGGCCTGCCAAAGTTGGTCGCCCAACTGAAGGAGTTTGCAGATATTGAAAAGAAGGGATTTTAGCCAAACTCCTAACAACCTCTAACACTATAAAAAGCTAAATAAGACTATGATCTACGCAATTATTTCGACTGAGAAGGGTGATATGAAGGTGGAACTCTATGCCGAGGAGACTCCTATCACCGTAGCTAACTTTGTAAAACTTGCCGAGTCACGTTTCTACGACGGCTTGACATTCCACCGCGTAATTCCCGAATTTGTAATTCAGGGCGGTTGTCCTATCGGCAATGGCGCAGGTGGTCCGGGTTGGACTATCCCTTGCGAGACCGATGCCGAACGTCAGTATCACGACCGTGGCGTACTCTCGATGGCGCATCGCGGCAAGGATACCGGAGGCTCGCAGTTCTTTATCTGCCACAACCGTCGCAACACACAGCATCTCGACGGCGTGCACACCTGCTTCGGCAAGGTCGTGGAGGGCGAGGATGTGATCGACGATATTCGCCCCGGCGATTTGATCTTCTCGGTGACAATCGTAGAGGAGTAAACAATCTCTCACCTACAAACAATGGGAGTGCCTAACAAGTTTTTAGGCACTCCCATTATGTATGAAGTTGTATGGCAATGATGCCGAAAGAGCCTTGTTAGACAAGTTCATTATTTCCCGTCGCACCAAACTTTGCACTACATCATAGGCTCAACCGTATACCCTTTTTTACGAAGAAGATTCAAAAGTCCCTTTTGTCCTAACAGATGGCCCACTCCCACGAAAAAGAGCGTCGATTTCTCGCCCATCATCGCAGGCATACGTTCTGCCCAAGCAGTATTACGCTCATCGAACAGCCTCTTCATATTCTCTTTCGAATAGGCATTTATTATCGACAACCGCTTATTAAGAATTACACCTTTTATGGTCTCGACATCCTGCACTCGATATGCTTTTGCAATACTCTCCTGCAGCTCCGATGCTATATCTTGATTTTCGAGCGCATGGAACATATATTTCTTCTGCTGTTTCAACGGCATTTGGAATGGAAAGATGATGTCAAGTTGATCCTCTACGCACTCAAATTTCAATACCCTCTTTCCACTCTCCTTTGCATATCTCAGAAGGTAGATATCTATCGGATTGTTCGTCTTACCACTCTGATTGCTCTTTTCGCTCGGTTTCCATATCGAAACCATCATTGTGTATACAATCGGGACAACACGACTCACCACGTCGTACTTCTCGGCAGGCATCTCTTTGTAGCTGTAACCGAGCAACTCTTTTGTTATTTTGTTGAGTCGTGCAAGCTCACTACGGGTCAATATATCATCCATAGTTTGATTGTTTGGCAGAGCAGAGTACTTGATTATATGCTCGTTGTATAGCTTTTCTACGCGAGCAACCTCTTCCAAATCCAACTCACCGCAAAACTGCTCCGCCTCCTTCATAATGCGATGCAGATAGTTCACCGATTTCGAAAATTCGCCATCCGCAAAATGGTGCGTGCCAAACAAATAAGAGGGTTTTGTCAAACCATTTCCCGAAATTTTGTAGAGCAGTTGCGCCGAAGCAGTACCTACAAAACAAAGCATAAGGCCTACGACAGATAGGCGCACTAATTGTCTCTTCATATAATGTGGTTTTAAGAATCGTCTACTTTACGTTCTGCAGCTCCACCAACTTGGCATAGACACCACCCTTGGCGAGCAATTCATCGTGCTTACCCTCCTCGACGATGCGACCATCGTCGATAACGAAGATGCGATCGGCATTCATAATGGTCGATAGACGATGGGCAATAACCACCGATGTACGTCCCTTGAGCAGTTTCGTCAAGGCATCCTGCACCAACTTCTCGCTCTCGGTATCAAGTGCTGAGGTCGCTTCGTCGAGGATCAGGAACTCAGGGTTCTTCAACACCGCACGCGCAATGCTCAGTCGCTGACGCTGACCACCCGAAAGTTTTGTTCCTCTATCACCGATGTTGGTATCGTAACCTTCGGGGCTCTCCACAATAAAGTTGTGGGCATTTGCCACCTTGCAAGCCTCGACGATCTCCTCGTCGGTGGCATCGGTGCGACCAAGAGCGATATTGCTCTTTATGGTATCATTGAACAGTACGGTCTCCTGCGAAACGAGGCTCATAGCAGCACGCAGAGAATCCTGCTTATAATCACGTATCGAAACGCCGTCAATAAGAATCTCGCCACTATTTGTGTCGTAAAATCGCTCCATCAGCTCACTCAATGTAGACTTTCCACCACCCGACGGTCCCACCAAAGCTACTGTCTCGCCCTTGCGCACCTCGAATGATACACCGTGAATTATCTCGCGAGTGTCATCATAAGAGAAATGTACGTCGCGGAACTCGATCTTATCCTTAAAGCCGTTGAACTCCTTGGCGTCGGGTGCGTCGTTAATCTCGTTTCTATCGTCGAGGACTGCGAAGATACGCTCACCGGCTGCGACACCCTGATTGATGTTGGCAAATTGATCAATAAAGGCGCGAACAGGGCGTGTAATCTGCGAGAACGCAGCAATGAATGCGATAAATCCCGCTGCGCTCAATGCCCCCTTCATCACGAGAGAGCCGCCAAATACCAATATGATAGCCACTGCCGTAATACCAAGGAACTCGCTCATAGGCGATGCCAACTGCTGACGACGTGCCATCCAAAGCAGTGTATCGGCAAGGCTCTGATTAAGTTTGTGGAACTTATCTTTGATATATTCGGTAGCGGTGTATGTCTTTACAATCTTTATTCCTCCGAGCGACTCATCGAGCACACTCACCAAGTCGCCCATACGCTGCTGGCTCTTGCTGGCAGGATGGCGCAATTTCTTGACTATGTTGCCGATAATAAATCCCACGAACGGCAGGAAGAGAACCGAGAAGAGTGCCAGCTCCCACGATATGCTCAGCATCAGAACAAGGTAGCCAATAATGAGGAATGGCTCGCGGAACGCCACCTGCAGAGTGTTGGTGATGCAGTACTGCACAACCATAACATCCGAGGTAATACGCGAAATGATATCGCCCTTGCGCTGCCCGCTGAAGTAACCCACATCCTTGCCTATGACACAGTCGAAGATGGTGTTACGCATACGCTGTACCGTCGTAACACGCATATTCTCCACCGTGTAACCACCGAGATAGCGGAAGAGGTTCGAAAGTAGGTTCATAATTATAAGCACCACAGCCAACAGTGCCAACACATTGGTCACCTTCCACTCCGTACCGAAGAAAATCGTATAGAAATAGTTGAGCCACTGCTGCAACGCCTCGCCCTTGAACGATAGTGCCGGAGCCTCATACACAGGTACAAAGACAAATCCCTCCGAGAACATTGCGTTCAGGATTGGCATAATCATCGCATAGTTGAATGTATTGAACAGCGCGTGCAGTGCCGCAAAGAAAAAGTAGGGAACTGCATATCGGCTTATCGGCTTGGCAAAGCCCAATAATCGTAGGTAGGTCTTAAACATAGATCTTCTCTTTTATACCAACCCCTCTTCGTGGTATTCTTCTACTGACTTGATGTAATGTTCTATGGTCTCTTCCATCGACACAAACGACTTTCCTCCGGCTGCATTTTTATGTCCGCCGCCATTGAAATAACGTCGTGCAAATGTATCGACATCGACATCGCCACGCGAACGTAACGACACTCGAATAAAACCTGTCTGAGCGGTAAACATCGCCGACATCTTCATCTTCTTGATCGATAGCGGATAGTTCACAAAGCCCTCGTTGTCGCCCTGCTGGAACCAGAAACGACGCATCTCATCCTCCGTAAGCGACATATAGGCAACCTTGCCGCCAAGCAGAGTCTTCAACTTGCGATTTATGGTATAGCCGAACAATCGTGCTCGACCCTCGGTAAAGGAGTTATAGACATTGTTGTATATCTGCGGTATGTTGATGCCCGTAGCAGATAATGCCGCTACCGCCTCAAACAGAGCCGGCGTAAGATTCGAGAATGCAAAGTTACCCGTATCGGTCATAATGCCGACATAGAGTTGCGTGGCAACCGTTTGTGTAACCGACTCCTTACCATAAAGTGCTACGATGATGGTATACATCAAGAACGCCGTACTCGACGACTCGGGGTACGAAAACATCACATCGAAGCCCTCGGCAGGATAGAGGTGATGATCGATAAGCACTCGCTTGGCAGTGGTATTTTTTGCCACAGCCTCGCCCAACAAATCGGCACGAGTAAGAGAGTTCATATCGGCACAAACGATAACATCTGCCTCGTCGAGAAATCTCTCGGTGAGGTGTTCTTCGTCGTTGCGGTAGATTATGATATTATTCGAGTTGGGGATCCAACGCAGATAGTACGGATAGTTATTCGGCAAAGCACAGGTGACTTTATGGCCACGTGCTGTGAGTACCTCAGCCAGCGCAAGCGACGATCCAATGGCATCACCATCGGGATTTGTATGGCCCACAATGACCACATTGCAAGGCTCTGCGAAGAGCTGTCTTAACTCTTCAATTCTCTCTTTATCAATATTCATCGCCACAAAGATAACAAAACAAACGGAACCGACGATGCGGAGTGAGAGAAAAATGCAAACAAATTTTCATTTTTCCGAGCTGCGAGGATAAAAAGCCCTCGAAGAGGGATTAAAACGGAAAACTTTTGTTAGCCATTAGCTTTTAGATAAGGGATCATAACGGCTATTAACGACAAGTATGGATTATCAAGGGTAACTCACCTAACAACACCTAACTCCCTCTAACAACCCCTTCTATCCTTCGCCTGAAAGTACTTGCAATAGGAGGTAATACCGCAATTTTCGCACTTTGGTTTGCGGGCAAGACAGGTGTAGCGTCCGTGCAAAATAAGCCAATGATGCGCTATGGGAAGCAGATGCGAAGGAATATACTTCTCGAGCTGCAGCTCGGTAGCACGCGGTGTCTTGGCTCCCACCGACAGACCTATGCGCGCTGACACCCTAAATACGTGAGTATCAACAGGCATAACCTCCTTATTCCACACGACAGCGCCCACAACATTGGCGGTCTTGCGACCAACACCCGGCAGACGCATCATCTCCTCGATATCGCTCGGCACCTCACCCCCAAACTCCGACACCAACATTCGCGCCATTGCAGCCAAATTCTTCGCCTTATTGTTTGGATAGGAGATGCTGCGGATATACTCATAGATATCCTCAGCTGAGGCTTGCGCCATAGCTTGAGGTGTGGGATACGCATCGAAGAGTGCCGGCGTAGTGAGGTTTACGCGTTTATCGGTACACTGAGCCGACAATATAACAGCCACCAACAGTTGATAGGGATTCTCGAAATTCAACTCACTCTCCGCCACAGGCATAGCCTTTTCGAAGTAGTCGATTACCGCCTTATATCGCTCCTCTCTTCTCATGATTTTTTGGGGTTATTAGCCATTAGCTTTTTCAACATACGCATTATCTTTTTCACAAAGAGTCCGTAGGGTTTTACATTAAAAATCTGCATCGAACAAACTTTAACCTCTTGCCACCAACGCCTTACATAATCACCAATCGAGCCTATATACGAATAGACCCACAGTGCCGTATTCATTCGTTCGCGCAGCAGATCGCGACGCCGACGGGAGTGGTTGTAACGCTCATCGAACCACAACTTTATATTCGACGACGAGTCGCAGAATGCAAGTCGCTTCGCAAGGCTTGTACTATGACTTACACTATCGGGAAAAACACGATGGACAGCCGTCACCCGATTGATGTAGGCCACCTCGTAATGTGCCGCCACGAAGAGCCACATAGGCAGATCCTCGGTCAGCCATTCCGCACGATTTTCGGGCTTCTCGGTAGCATAATAGCTCAACACCGCATCGCGACGCGCAAGGGTTGTACAGTTCTCCACACACCAATCGTGCAACATTGTATCGAGCGTAGTATGCCCCTCGCCTATCGGGAAGCGACCCACAAACTCACCACTCTCATTGCGGCGCTCGGCAAGAGTATAGCACAAACCGATAGCGGAGTTCTTCTCCATAAGTGCGACCTGCTCTGCCAAGCGTTCTTCGTCGCACCAATAGTCGTCACCATCGCAGAAGGCAATATATTTGCCCCTTGCAGCCTCGACACAGCGACGATAGTTCTCGCGCCAACCAACATTCTCGGTAGAGGTTATAAGCTCTATTCTGTCGGGGTATTGTTCGGCATACCGCCTGCAAACGGCAAGAGTGTTGTCGCTGCTACAATCCTCGCCCAATACTATTTCCACACCGAAATCACACCGCTGCGCGAGTATCGCATCGAGTGCCGCAGCCAAGTAAGGCTCGTGGTTATAGGTGGTTACGATAACCGAAACCAATGGGCTCATTGCAACTATATTTTTGTGAGTTTTGCCAACTTCGATAGCAGCGTCTTCTCCTCGCCCGAGGCAAAGCGGACAACCAATTTATGGTCGGTAGCGAGCGGCACAACCTGCACTATCTCGCCCCTGCCAAACTTCGGATGCTCGACAAGCTCACCCACCGCATAGGCACAAGGCTCCGAAATAACCTGTCCTACAGTCGATGTATTTACACGACGCATACCCGACACATCGCGCTGCGGAGTGGGCTGTGGTCGCAAATTGGGCTCTCTGTTAAAATAGTTTTCCGTTTTCCGTTTTCCGCTCTCCGTTTTTTGCTGGTATCGGACATCGAAGCGGCGACGCAAGGCATCAATAGCCGACTCCTCTTTATCACATCCGACGATCTTCACTCCACCCTGCTCACTGCGAGGCTTCGTACCGCGCAGATTGAAGTCGCAATCTACATACTGCTCGTCAATCTCCGCAAGGAAACGACTCGGCTTGGAGAACTCCATATTTCCCCACTTGAAGCGCATATCCACACACGACAATGTTGCCAACGACTTGGCGCGGGTCAGAGCCACATAGAAGAGTCGTCGCTCCTCCTCGATACCTTCGACGGTTTCGAGCGCACGCTGCGACGGAAAGAGGTTCTCCTCGCAACCGACAACATAGACATATTCGTACTCCAAACCCTTGGCGGAGTGTACTGTCATCAATGTTACGCGCTCGGTATCCTCCTCGCCATCTTTATTATCCATATCGGTCATAAGCATAAGGCTCTGCAACCACTCCTCGATGGTTGCACGCTCATACTCCTCGCGTTCGCCATTGCGGATCTCCGCCTCGACCTGTTCGTGGAACATCTGCATCGAATTGACAACCTCTTCCAAATTGCCTACTGCCGACTGCGCCTCGGGAGTGTTTTGAAGGCGGTAGAATGGCAGCAATCCACTACGTACCGCAACCTCCATACCGAAGTCGTAGAGCCCCTTCTGCTCGCGCTCCAACGACAACGAACGAATCAAAGTCACGAACTCGGTAACCTTTCTTACGATAGCCCTCTCGACAGTGTCGGCAGAAGTGCTCTCGACCATTGCATCCACAGCCTCCCACATCGACACCTGCTTCTCCTGCGCTATTGACTCAATACGTGCAACGGTGGTATCGCCGATACCTCTTGCCGGAGTATTTATAACGCGCTTAAACGCCTCGTCATCGCGAGGATTTATGATAAGGCGGATATACGAAAGCATATCCTTAACCTCCTTATGATCATAGAACGAACTGCCCTTGTAGATGATGTAAGGTATACCTCGCTGACGCAACGAGTTCTCCAACGCCTGCGATTGGTTGTTTGTGCGGTAGAGAATTGCCGCATCACTCCACTCCTTGCCACCTTCGCGTATGCGGTCTCGCAGATCCGAAACCACCAAATCTGCCTCCTCGCGGTCTGTGTAAGCCTTGAAGATGCGAATCTTCTCGCCTGTAGCACCCTCCGAGAAGCACCTCTTCTTCAGCTTTCGAGAGTTGTGGTCGATGACCGAATTGGCTGCATCGACAATAGTCTGCGTCGAACGATAGTTCTGCTCCAACTT
This sequence comes from Alistipes sp., assembly GCA_045576755.1. GTDB lineage: Bacteria > Bacteroidota > Bacteroidia > Bacteroidales > Rikenellaceae > Alistipes. The sequence continues at coordinate 5,718 of JAZNHC010000082.1, read as the reverse complement.
GAAGACCTTCGCATCGGGATAGTCGCGCTGGAAGGAGAGGATATTTTCAATTTTCGCCCCTCGGAACGAATAGATACTCTGCGCATCGTCACCCACCACGCAGATACGCGAATGGTGCAGAGCCAAGCGGCGAACTATGATATATTGCGCATTGTTGGTATCCTGATACTCATCGACCAATACATATTGAAAACGCTCCTGGTACTTCGCCAACACCTCGGGGTGGTCGCGGAAGAGTATATTTGTCTGCAAAAGCAGATCGTCGAAGTCCATCGCTCCATTCGCCTTGCAACGCTTGCAGTATTCGAGGTAGAGGTCGCCAAATTCGGGCATCTGCATCTTTCTATCCTCGGTTGCAAGCATCGAATTTTGGAGATACGCCCCGGGGGTAATCAGGTTGTTCTTCGCCATCGAAATACGCGAAGCCACCACACCGGGCTTGTATTTATCGTCATTCAAGCCGCGCTCCTTGATTATCGTCTTAACAAGATTTTTGGCATCATTCGAGTCGTAGATGGTATACTCCTTCGGATAGCCCAGCACCTCGGCATTCTCGCGCAAGATACGCGAAAATACGGAGTGGAATGTACCCATACATATATAGCGACTATTCGAGCCCACCATCATCTCAATACGCTCACGCATCTCGTTTGCAGCCTTGTTGGTAAAGGTGAGTGCCAATATGGAGTGTGGCGCAACGCCTTGTGCCAACATATAGGCGATACGTGTGGTAAGTACGCGCGTCTTGCCCGAGCCTGCACCTGCAATAATCAGCGAAGGGTCGTTATACGCCTCGACAGCGGCTCGTTGCGCGGGATTTAGTCCCTTTAAGATATCTTCATTAGTCATAGTGGCGACAAAGGTACAAAAAAGACGAGAGACGAGAGACGAGAGACGAGAGTTTTTATTAACATTTCAACACGCCATTAGACGTGTTGAAATGTTAGATTTTAACTCGACTACTTCAACTGCAAGGCCGACCTCTTCATTATAAGAATTGGAGAGTCCCACATCGGGAGGCCCGAGAAACGCACATTGCCACCCGTCTTGGCTCCTCGAGGCAGAACAGGAAGAAGGTCGTGCACCAATCCCGTAATAGGCTCGACATAGACAAACGACTCGGTTTTGTACTCCTTTTCGTTCATACAGTTGAAGCCATAAATGGTCATACTTACATTATCCTTATCGAGTTGGTCGGTAGGGATAAGGTCGCTATACCACAACATCACCCCCACGAGTTCGTTCTCCTTATTCGCAAGTCCGTAGCACCTAACTTCGCGGTTGCAGTAGGCCTCACACTTGAGCTCTACGGCGTGCAAATCGTCGGTCAGGAGGCTCGACAGGTGTTGCACTCCATAGTAGGAAGGACGCTTATACATAGGCTCGTGCAGAAGGTTCATTCGCACCAAGCCAAACGACTGAATCATATTCGGGTACTGCAGGTCGACAAGAGTAAAGATGGAGGATGGTACATTCATCGCAAAGTCGTTGGCCATACGGCGTAAATCCCACTTCACCTGCTTAATTTCGCTCCACTCGTAGTACTTCATCGCGTGGCCAAACTCCAAAATCGAAGGGCACCCACTCTCACCCTGGAAGATGTCGATATCCTTGCTATAGCCGTGAATCATCTCGCGGAAGGCCAACACACCCGCCGTTGCGTTATCCGGATTTGGATAGTAGGTATGGTACGATACGCAATCGATAAGGTGCAACTTGTTGCGTCTCTTCATAATCTCCAAGACAGGCTGCATATACTCAATCTTCGGGCTGCAGAGACCAAATGCCAGAATCTTAGCCTTAGGATTCTCTTTGCGGACAACTTCGGCGGTACGGATTAGCAACTCGGCTACGATCTCCGGAGTATTCTTCTTGTTGCCATCGGGCTCGTTCCACACCTCATACATCTGCACCTTGTCGCCATAGCGACGCACTACGGCACGCACATAGTTACACCAAGCCTTCATCGTCACCTCATCGGTCCATATCGAGGAATTCAAGGTCTTACCATCCTGACTGTAGATAGGGTTTCCGTAGCTGAGGCTAATCCACGGCTTCACACCTTGTGCAATGATGCCGTCAACCTGTTCGTCGAGCCATCCGAAGTTGTATTCACCCCTATTCTGCTCACACTTTGCCCAGCCACTCTGCAGACGCGCCCAACCTACACCAAGAGGTCCAAGGAGGTGCTTGTAGTTGTCGAAGGTGGCATAGTCGCGGTCGAGAGTCTCGCAACCCACCGACCAACGAGTGCGATTTGAACGGTCGAGCGAACTCACATCAATCTGCCCCACCTGTGGCAACAAGGTTGGATGCATCTTATATTTGTTGTACGCCACCTCGGGATGTACGCGCTTTGGTGGCACATATGCCATTGACGGCATCACAACGCCCATAAGCAAGAGGGCAAGGATAAATCTCTTCATAATAAGGTCCTTTTTTTAGGTTTGTTCAACCACAAATATACAAAAAACTTTCTTAACTTTGCACGACAAAACCGATAAATATGGATATAGCACAACAGAAACGCAAAGAGAATATCGCCGAGTACATCCTCTATTTATGGCAGATCGAAGATCTGCTGCGCGCACTGCAGTTCTCGCCCGAGGCAATTTACTCGACACTCGTTAAGCCACGCAAACTCGACACCGCGCACGAGCAGATACTCTTGGCGTGGTATATAGATATAGCAAATCTGCTCGCGCAAGAGAAGAAGGAGGAGTCGGGACACCTCAACCACACTCTGCACCTTATTCACGACCTGCACGACCTCCATTTGCGCCTTATGCAGCAGCAGGAGCTCGGCGAGGACTATCGCAAGCGATATGCCCAACTTGCCGAACACCTCTCGACACTTCGCGCACGACTTGGCAAGGAGAGCGATATGAGTGACACGGAGTTGTGCTTCCGCGCCCTCTATGCTGCGATGCTCTACCGCATAAAAGGTCAGGGCGAAAAGGCAGTGTCAGATACTATCGAGGTGGTTTCTCCCGTTATAGCACTACTCGCCGACTACTACCACAAGGTGGAAAAGGGAGAGATAGACCTGTTCAAGGAGTAAAAAAGGAGTACCGCGATGAAGATTTTAGCATACATACTAACAATAATAGCATCGCTATCCGCTGTGTCGTGTTTAGAGCCTACACCCATAATGGCGAAATACGAGAATGGCATTATTACATATCAAACCATAACAAACTACAAGGATAGCAAGATACTCACCGCCATCGAGGAGAATAATTACAAAACATTCTTTGGCTGCGACGCTCCAATGCCAATGAATATTGATGCTGCGGCGGAGAAAATCAATGAAGAATATGCCGAGAGAGCTAAAGAATTGGAAGAGTTAGAAAAGTATATGCCATATTTTTCTTGCTCTTATGACATACGTCAGGAGGTATCTCTAATCCGCAATAATAAAGTACTATGCTACTCCACCACGACACACATATATGAAGGTGGAGCACACGGCTCGATTTTCAAGCATGGCAAATGTTATGACCTGGATACCGGCAAATTATTCGACTTAAATTATCTGTTCGAGGGCGAATGGGGACTCTCAATGCGTAAACTTGTCGTCAAAAAGCTAATAAATAAATCCGTAAATGCTGATTGTTTGGAAGATTTTGAGTTCTTTGGCGAGGCAGAGACATTACCTATGTACAGTTCTGCTGTACTTCACGAAAACAGCATAGAGTTGATATATCAGCCCTACGAGATAGCAGCATTTGCTTTTGGCATTATATCCATAGAGATTTCCGACGAGGAGGTACTCTCAACAGGTGCACCTCTTCCATATAAAAAATAACAAAAACAATCTTTGGCTATGGCGAATATGGTTAAAATATACTGTGCAAATAGTGGCGTAACTACCGAGGTCGAGATGGGCACTTCGCTGCTTGAACTCGCTCACAACCTCGACCTGAAGGGCAAATACCCCTTCCTCGCAGCCTTCGTAAACCACAAAATCAAGGAGCTCAACTACAAGGTCTACACACCTGCCAAGGTCGAATTCTTCGACATCACCAACCTTGCCGGATTTCGTGTCTATCAGCGTTCGATGATCTTCATTATGCAGGCTGTAGTGTCGAAATTGTACCCTCAGCAGAAGTTCCACGCACGCCATGCCATAGGCGACAGCATCTACTGCGAAGTGGAGGGTAAAACCGCATTTTCAGCCGAGGAGTGCCTCGCGCTACACGATGCTGCACGCGAGATAGTAGCGCAAGATATTCAGATTACACGCGAAAAGCTGCCTACCGAGGAGGTTATCGATGAGTTTGCACAACGCGGCTTCGACGACAAGATCGACCTTCTGCAAACACGCCAACGCCTATATAGCACCATCGAACGTTTGGGTGACGAGGTGGGTTACTTCTTCGGTGCATTAGCCCCTTCGACTCGCTACATAGACCGCTTCGATGTTCAGCCATACTTCAAAGGTTTCTATATCTCGATACCTTCACGCACAGTTCCCGATAGAATAGCCCCTGCGCCAAACCTGCAGAAGATGTTCTCCATATTTGACGGCTACAGCGAATGGGTCGAGATTATGGGTGTGCCGACAGTTGGCAAACTCAACAAACGAATTGAGCAGGGCGATGCGAGCGAAATGATTCAGATAGCCGAGGCTCTGCACGAAAAGCGACTCTCGCGCATAGCCGACACCATAGCCGATGCCAACCGCGAGCGAGGTCTGCGCTTGGTGCTTATCTCGGGTCCATCGTCGAGCGGAAAGACCACCACATCGAAACGACTCGGTGTGCAGCTGCGAGTTCTCGGTCTACATCCCGTACTCATCTCTACCGACGACTACTTTGTAAATCGTGAGGATACTCCGCGTGACGAGAATGGCGACTACGATTTCGAGGCTTTGGAGGCTATCGACCTGGCACGTCTTAACGAGGATCTCGGACGATTGATGGCGGGCGAAAGTGTCGAAATTCCGCGTTTCGACTTTATAAGCGGAACGCGCAAGTGGCACGACAACCCACTGCAACTCGATGACCGCTCGATACTTATTATGGAGGGTATCCACTCGCTCAATCCGCGACTTACACCGAGCATACCCGATAGCGCCAAGTACCGCATCTACGCTTCGTGTTTCACCTCGGTAGCTATGGACAACACCTCGCGCATTCACACCACCGACAATCGACTTCTGCGTCGTATGATTCGCGACAATGCAACGCGCGGTACGAGCGCAGCCGACACCATAGCCCGTTGGCCAAGTGTACGTCGCGGTGAGGAGCGCAATATCTTCCCATATCAGGAGGAGGCTGATGTGATGTTCAACTCGTCGCTATTTTACGAGATTGCCGTATTGAAGCCCTTTGCCGAGCCGCTTCTGCGCGAGATTCCCAACACACGCCCTGAGTATGCAACGGCACAAGGGATGCTAAAATTCCTCGACAACTTCCACACCATCGGAACAGACGAGATACCGCCGACCTCCGTGTTGCGCGAGTTTGTGGGAGGCAGCGCCTTCAAGTATTAGGACTTTCGACAACCGGAAAAATATAAAGGACTGCGATTGCAGTCCTTTATATTTTAATCATCGTTTTGAATTCTGATTAATTGTACTTGAAAGTTGCCTCGTCAGAAACAGTCAACTTCTTGCGACCCTTTGCGCGGCGAGCAGCCAACACCTTGCGGCCATTCGCAGTAGCCATACGAGCGCGGAAACCGTGCTTGTTGATGCGCTTGCGGCGCGATGGC
>JAZNHC010000081.1:0-5428 GCA_045576755.1 Alistipes sp. | reverse complement strand
TCCGATAGTGATCTCGTCCCCCGGAACAACTTCATTGCCTACGATCATTGATGCCACACGTTCCTCGACGTGCTCGACTATGGCACGACGTATGGCACGGGCGCCATAGCGTTCGGAGAAGCCCTTTTGTGCTAACTCGCGTATGGCAGCAGGTGTGAGTCGCAGGGTATAGCCGAGTTTTTCGACTCTTTGATGCAGAGCTTCAACCTCGAGGCGAACAATCTTCTCGGCATCCTCCTCCGTGAGCGATGCGAAGAGTATTACTTCGTCTATGCGGTTGATAAACTCGGGCGCAAAGGTGCGTTCGGTAACACGCTGATACTCGGCTTGCAAGGTTGTTTGCAGCTTGCGCGTACCACCCCCAAAGCCTATGCCGTTGCCACGTTCTGCTACCTCGCGCGATCCGATGTTCGATGTCATCACAACTATCGTATTGCGAAAATCCACCGTGCGCCCCATACCATCGGTCAGTCGTCCTTCGTCAAAGAGTTGCAGCAGAGTGTTAAAGATTGTAGGGTGTGCCTTCTCAATCTCGTCGAGCAAAATTACCGCGTAGGGCTTGCGACGTACCGCCTCGGTGAGCTGACCACCCTCGCCATAGCCGACATAGCCCGGGGGCGAACCGATAAGGCGTGCCACATTGTGCGACTCGCCAAACTCCGACATATCAAAGCGTATGAGGGCATTGCGCGAGCCGAATAGGTAGTGAGCCAACTCTTTTGCCATCAATGTTTTACCTACGCCTGTCGGGCCTGCAACAAGAAATACTCCGAGAGGTCTATGCTCGTTGTGCAACCCCGAGTGGGCGCGACAAATATGGCGCGAGATGCGACGCAGAGCATCCTTCTGACCAATAATTCGCGACAGCAGATATGGCTCTAATCCCTGCATCCGCAGTGCTACCGACGATGATATATGCTCTGTAGGAATACCTGTGGACATAGTCAAGCACTTTGCAACATCGGCTTTGCCTATTTCGACCAATGCTCCGCCATTGCGAAGATGTGCCGAAGCACCCACTTCGTCCAACAGATCTATTGCCTTGTCGGGCAGATTGCGCTCTGTGATATAGCGAACCGACAACTCTACGCATGCGAGCAGGGCCTCCTCCGAGTAGTGTACGGTGTGGTGCTGCTCATAGAGTGGTGCAATATTTCGCAAAATCTCCAATGTATCTTCTTCGGATGTCGGCTCGACCATCACTCGCTGAAAGCGTCGCTCCAGGGCGGCATCCATCTCAATCGACTCGCGATATTCGTCGGGAGTGGTAGCACCGATGGTCTGTATCTCACCTCGGGCAAGGGCGGGTTTTAGGATATTTGCTGTATCGAGCGACCCTTGAGTGGCTCCGGCACCTACGATGGAGTGTATCTCGTCTATAAATAGAATGGTGTCGCCACGACTGCGCAACTCCTCCAATACCTGCCCTAATCGCTCCTCGAACTCGCCACGAAATTTTGTACCTGCCACCAACGAGGCGACATCGAGTGAGAATATGCGCTTGTCAGCTATCGTATGTGGTACATCGCCTGCTACAATCCTCAATGCCAAACCCTCGATAATGGCACTCTTACCTACGCCTGCATCACCCACAAGTACGGGGTTATTCTTCTTGCGGCGGGCGAGAATTTGTACTACGCGTTCGGTTTCGCTGTTACGACCTATTACGGCATCGATCTTACCCTGACGAGCCAATTCGGTCACGTCGGTACCAAAACGTTCCAATATCGAATCTTCGTGCTTGTGAAGAACCATATCAGTCGTTTCGGAGTCGTTTTCGCGACTTGGCTCGTTATCTCTGACGTGTTGCGAGAATACCTCTGCCGTAATGTCGTAGAGTGCGAATATTCGCGAAGATAGGGTAGTAGTGTCCTCCAAAATATCTATTACGGCATGAGTTGTCGATACTCTCCCCACGTCGGGAAAACGTTCAGTGAGTCGCTCCGAGTACTCCATGTAAAACTCGTCGGGTGGTGTCGTGTCGTGCCCCATGCGATAGGCAACACGCTCCAAGCGCAAGCGCAACTGAAAGAGTTGCCAATCTTGCAAAATGTTGGCGAGTGTGCGATACGCCATAGAACCTTCGGATTTCAATATCTGTAGCATCAAACAATCCTTCAACGAACATTTTGTATCGACCTGCAAGGCGTTGAATACAGCTTGCGCCATCGCGCTCTCCAAACTCTTCGAAATACCAATTTTCATCTTAATTCTACAATTTTTCGGCATAATAACGAAGGTGCGAATATTTTTATTATGTTAAAACAGGTTTGGGGCGCTATTGGGAATTTAGAGAATTTAGAGAGTTTAGAAAAAATATAATTTTAAATTCTCCCAAAAAGCGTTGGGGCTAACCGAGTCGCCCCGATTAGCCCCAATGCTTAGTATTTCAAATTAGTTTAATAGACAAGATCGTCGCTCTCCGTTCCGAAGCCCGGAAGAACTACACTGTCGCCGTAGCCGCCTTCAACAGCCACCTCGAATACCTCAAATTCAGGTTTTAAATAGTTTTTCATAGTCGTAAATGGTGTTAAAGGTTAGTTATTCTGCCGGTGTTGTTGATGGTGCTTCCGACAAGAGCGTTGCACCGTCGAAGTTGCTGCTACTTGTCCAATCGGTTTTATCGCCACTTCCGAAGATGTAGTTGTAGAAGTCGAGCTCGGTGAGTGCAACACTCTTATACTCGGCATCTTCGCTGTCGAAAGATGCGATGAAACCTCCGACCTTGCAGTTCGGAGCAGTTACTGTAGCTGAACGATCAGAACCTGTCACCATACCCGTCTTGAAGCCGGGAGCATTCAATGTGCAGTAGGTAGTTGCATTCGGTACAGCCACAATCGTTCTACCGAAGATTCCTCCTGCATATCCATTAGTCTTGTATGTTCCTGTGCAGGTAACGTTGCCCGTATTTACAATATCGCCGGTCCATGAGGCGGTTGAAGTAAGCATATCGCCCACGACTCCACCTATATAAACCGATCCTGAAACATTGTTACCCGTATACTCAATCTTACCGCTGTTCTTGAAGCCGTTGGTTACATTCATAAGCTTCGTGCTATTGTTTCGCGACTGGCCCGCCAAACCTCCAATACAAACTACATGCTCTTGGTTGAATGCCGTATTCGAAATCGCCGCCGTAGAGTGACCGCTCTTACCCTTGAACGAGATATTACCACTATTGTAGCAGTTTGTATATGAGTATGTCGCATTCGAACTATCGAAGTAACCAATCATACCTCCGATATATACGCTTGCGCCCACCTCGCTATTCTCGGTTACGGTGATATTTCCCGTATTGTAGCAATCACTGAAAGTTTTGCCATACTGTCCGTAAGAGTACATACTTCCGACAACAAGTGCAACTTGCAGTTTTGCATCAATGGTGATATTACCCGTATTGCCGTGGCGTGGTCGCGTGTAGTTGTTCGATGAGTAGCAGAATCCTGCAATATAAGCGGAACCGTCATAATTTCCTTTGATGGTGATATCACCGTGATTCACTGCATCCTCGGAGTTGTCCTGGCACTTGTTGGTAATACCCGAAATTGCAATATTTGGAACACACTTCGTGAGGTTAATGAGAATATCTCCCTTCTCGGTGTTGGTAAGAACCTTGTGTGTACCTTTACCCTGAACATAGCAACATACGCCACCCACATACAACGCAGTTGCCGAGTTGTACTCTCCGACTAATGAGATAGGAGCATTATTGGTACAATTTAAGTAAATTGCCAACTCCTTATCGTGATAACCGAAACATCCTCCGATTTTGATTGGACCATCGAAAACTCCGTTAAGCGAAATAGCTCCATTGTTGGTCATATTCTGCATTGTAGCACAATATGGGTCAGAAGTGATACCTCCGAGATGCAAAGTTGCCTTATTTTTAGCATTGAAGATGATCGCACCATTGTTAGTGTAGGTGTCATAGACATTGGTGGTGGTCTTGCTGTAAATATCGCCTACAACGCCACCAATCTGTGGACTACCCTCGATTACGCAAGTTGAAGTAAACTCGATCTTACCATTGTTCACAAGGTTGCTGTGAGGGGATGTGAAATATCCTGCAACACCGCCAAGTCGTACAGCTCCACCTGACTTCGACTCGGATACCTCGCCGGTCTCGGCATCGGTAGTTGTAGGTACCCACTGGTTGAACTTACCCTTGCTAGTGGTATTTCCATTATTGGTCATTCCGTCAATTGCGCCTGCCTCGGTGATACCGGCGCAACCACCAAGGAAGATATCCCTCGAGAGAATCATCTCTGCATCCTCGGTGATGGTGATATTACCACTATTTACAGCACCTGCGCCTGGGTGAACATTATTGCTGATACCGTTGCCGAGAACACCTCCGAAACAAACGCGATCTCCTACATACGAGCCCGAGAAGGTGATATTACCATAGTTGTCCGAGTTTGTAAGCGAGTACGATGAGTCGGATACTACACCTCCGATATTGAGGATCTGCGCTGCGATAACATCTGAGTTAGTGCTGTTGATTGTGATATCTGTATCGATATTGATATCGCCATAGTTGTCGCAGTGATCAACTGCACCCTTGGTCTTGTAACCGATAACACCACCAATATTAAGCGAACGCTCGGTGGACGACATGTGAATCCACTTTCCCGCGAGGGTTATGTCGCCATTCTCCAAGTTGTTGCAGTTGACAGTCTTCTGACGACCAAATGCTGCAATACCGCCTATACGATAGTAGTAGGCACCGTTCTTCTTATTGGTCTCGTCAGTCGAGCAAAGCACCTTCAACGGACCATTGTTCGACAGATTATCAGAATAGCCCACAGCACCATCGTTAGGGTTGTACAATCCACCTGCAAGACCACCTGCCATAACGCCAAGCAATCGTGTTTCCTTGGTAATCTCAACCTTACCCGTGTTGTGGCAGTTGGTTTGAATAGAGTTGCTTGAGTAACCGAACACACCTCCGACGGCGATTGTAATTCCACGACCATTGAAGGTAACCTCTGCGCTATTGTCGCAACCATCGACGATGCCATTCGCTATTCGACCGGCAACACCGCCCAAACAAGTTGCTGTATTAGCACCCGAAGAGCCCGAAACTGTGGCACCCATATAGACATCTGCAAAGTTGTCACAGTTGGTGATATTACCAACAAAAGTACCTCCGAAGTAGCCTATAACACCACCTACAAATGGACGATAGAGGAACGCCTCGGCATTATCCTCGTACTTCACAACGCCACGATTGTAGCAATTTACAACATTTGCGGAAGCAATCTCTGCCGCAGTTGCATCGGTTGCCTCGGCAAGAGTAATGGCATATGCCGAACCTACCACACCACCGATAGCAGGGAGAGTCGTTACGGTATTGCCCAAAGAAGCCACCTGCTTAACGGTAACAGTAGCGTAGTTTGTACACTCCTCGATAGTACCACCCTGGATG
>JAZNHC010000080.1:0-3650 GCA_045576755.1 Alistipes sp. | reverse complement strand
AAGAAGAAATGGGTGAAAGAATTAAACACTTACAGGGAGAAATATATCCTGTATTTGGCGAAATGATTGAAGAAATCGAAGGCAAGTACGGTACACTTATCTGCAAGGAGATGTCGAAGGAATTCGACATCTTTTATTTTTGGCAATATGCCGACAAACTTGTTTGTAGGGCATAGTGGCATAAATAAAGTTGTTGATTTATCAACTCCTTGCGAAGTGATTTTGTTCAGGCCTCCGCGGCGAGCGGAGGGGAAAGGCGTTAAGCGGAGCGAGCAGAAGCGAGCGCAGTAGCCAATCCCCTATCCATTCCAAGCGAAGAGAGAAAAACTAAAAGTTTTCCGTTTTCCGCTTTACGTTTTCCGTTTTTTTACTACCTTTGTCATATCAATTACAACTCAACCAAGCAGAAATGAAAAAGATCTTGATTGTTGGTGCAGGTGGTCAGATAGGCTCAGAGCTCGTGCCGTACCTGCGCTCTATCTATGGCAATGACAATGTCGTGGCGACGGATGTTCGCGAGTGTAAGGGGTTGGCCGATGACGGACCATTCGAGGTGCTCGATGCCCTCAATCCGACAAATATGGCATCTGCCGTGGCACGTCATAACATTGACACCATATTCAATCTTGTGGCTCTGCTCTCGGCAGTAGGCGAGCGCAACCCTCAAATGGCGTGGAATATAAATATGAATGCGCTGTTCAACTCGTTGGAGGTGGCGCGACAGCATCACTGCGCAGTCTTTACTCCATCGTCAATTGGAGCGTTCGGACCTACATCGCCTAAGGATATGACACCGCAGGATACCATTATGCAACCGACAACAATCTATGGTATCTGCAAAGTTACGGGTGAGCTGCTGTCGAACTACTACCACGCGAAATATGGTATCGACACCCGCTCTATCCGCTTCCCTGGTATCATATCGAACAAGACCTTGCCTGGTGGAGGTACTACCGACTATGCCGTAGAGATCTATTACGAGGCGATCCGCAATGGCCGTTACACCTGCGCTGTACCGCAAGATGTGTATATGGATATGATATATATGCCTGATGCACTGCGCTCAATCGTGGAGTTGATGGAGGCAGATCCGTCGAAGTTGAAGCATCGCAACTCGTTCAATGTGGCATCGATGAGTTTTACCCCCGATATCCTCGCAGCCGAGATCATCAAGCGTATGCCGTCGTTCGAGATGAACTACGATATCGACCCAGTGAAGGAGGCTATTGCCAACAGTTGGCCAAATCAGCTCGACGATAGCTGCGCACGCGAAGAGTGGGGCTGGAAGCCGCAATGGGATATCTCCTCGATGACCGACGATATGTTGGCTGCCGTAGCCAAGAAGTTGGCGGTGGAGAAGTAATAGCCATGCACACAAAAAAAGAAGATAGGACTCGAAATGTTCGGGTCCTATCTCCTTTATTGGTGGGGTAGTGTCCTACTTGAACGAGATGATATCCTCGACACCGTACTCTTTGTAGTGGGTTTGCAACTCGTCGTTGCGGTCCGACAGAATCAACATCTTATCGCCCATCTGCAACTCGGCATTGCCTCGCGGTACGAAGTAGTCGCCATCGCGACAAACCATAACTACGAGTGTGTTGTCTGGCAGAGTCACTTTGTTGAGGGTGTTACCCTCCGAGAGCATCTGCTCGGTCACGGCAATCTCGGTAAATGCCGAGCGCACCTTATCCTGCAAGGCACTCTCGAACTTACTCTCCTTCTCGGTGTATGCCAAGCCGAGAACTCCCGCCATACTACTTACAGTAGTACCCTGTACAACGAGCGATATGATGGTCATAATAAATACTACATTGAAAATAATCTCTGCACCCTCGATATTCGATACCCAAGGATATGTGGCGAAGATGATAGGCACAGCACCACGCAGTCCTACCCACGATATGTAGGCGCGGGCCTTGCGCGAGATTTTGCGGAATGGAGCCAAGGCGAGCAGTACCGACACGGGGCGAGCGAATACTATGAGGAATGTGCCTGCAGCAATGCCCAAGATGATGATGTGTGGTTGCAAGGCATCTTTCAGCGTCACCAACAGACCGAGCATCAAGAACATAATAATCTGGAAGAGCCAGGTTATACCGTCGAAGAACGTGGTTACGGTGCGCTTGTTTACGAGTTTGTTGTTTCCGACAATCAGACCTGCGATGTAGACCGCCAAATAGCCGTTACCCTTAATCAGCGAGGTAAACGAGAAGGTGAAGAATACACACGCAAGCAACAGCACCGAGTAGAGCGATGCGTTGTTGATGTTGATCTTGTTGATGATCCATACCGACAAGCGACCAAAGAGGTATCCGATGATGCAACCCACAGCCATCTGAATCACAAAGAGCAGGATTGCACCTCCCATACCGACTTCCTCGCCGTCGCCTCCGAGCATCTTGATAAGCAGAATGACAAGAATATACGCCATAGGGTCGTTCGAGCCACTCTCCAACTCCAACAGTGGTCGCAGGTTCTCGCGCAAGCCTTGGCGACGTGTTCGCAGTATCGAAAAGACCGATGCCGAGTCGGTTGATGATATTGTCGCTGCAAGAAGCATTGATAGCGGAAATGACATCTCGATACCAATCCAAGGCGATACGAAATAGATGAAGCTGCCGAGCAATAGTGCCGTCATAAGTACACCTGCGGTGGCGAGTGTAATACCCTCGGCAAGTACGGGGCGAATCTCTGAAAATTTTGTATCCATACCGCCCGAGAATAGTATGATACAGAGTGATATCATACCTATAAATTGGGTCAGTTCGGGCGAGTTGAATGATAGAATGTCGTAACCGAAAAAGAGTCCTACTGCCAAGAAGAGCAGGAGGGCAGGGGCGTTGAAACGATATGCCACCTTGCCTGCCATTACGGCAACAAAGAGAAGAATTGCTCCGATGAGTAGGAAATGTTCTGCATTTATCATTGTCGGGTGTGGCGAATTATATGCTTAATAAAGGTTTAATTTGTTGTTCATCAGTGAAATGCCGATGCGTATCTTGCTTGATCGGCGATTGTAATCGATCATCGTCTCGCCGTAGCCGTAGTTGTATTGCACGAAGAGGCAGGGTAGCCAGTCGCCTCGCTTTGCCATACGCCACGACGCTTCGACTTGAACGTTATATTTGGTAAACGTGACAGTCGGATTTACGAGTGCCGTGACTACAACACGTTCGTCGCGTGTGTGAAATGTTCCCCACAGTTGCATTACTCCGCGGTAGCGGAAGTAGTGGCTGATGTTTTCGCGGTCATAGTAGCCGTACCAGACGCGACCTCCAAATCGCCAATTCTCGAATGGCTCGTACAGGCAGGCCACCGTAGCGTAGTTGAACGAGCGCGAAAGCTCATCTTTCAGTCCGTTCGACTCGTGCTCGATACCGAATAGAAGTCTGAGGTTATCTCTTGTCTGCCAAGCGACCCAGAATCCGGGATTATAGCTGTTCTCGCGGAAGGGACACGACTCCTGGTATACATCCCAAAGGCTGCGCTGCGTGTAGGTTGAGAAGATATCAACTTTACCCTTGACGCTCCACAAACGCAAAGCTACGCTGAATTGGAATTTGATGTCGGAAGTAAACTTCGATACGGGCTTGTTGGTTGCAAAACCGGTCACCATATAGTTCTGCTTCCACATTCCGATTACGGGG
>JAZNHC010000079.1:0-9261 GCA_045576755.1 Alistipes sp. | reverse complement strand
TGTTCGATAAATTGAAGGCTCTTGGAGCAATGGGCTGGGAGGCGATGAAGGAGGTGCGCTCTTTCCGCGAGAATAATATCGACAACCTCCCAGAGCTCGATTGGGAGGGAAACTATTATGGCATTATTGACCGTACATTCTCGATTATGAACCAACATAATTCGCGCTTGATGGTCGAGTTGTGCAAGCCCGATATTTTGGTGCAGATGCCATTCGATGCTTACGGCAATATATCGGATTATGCCTTGGCTAACGAGATCATCAGCAAGGGCCGTGAGCTTATGTCGAAGGCACTCGACGAGTACGAGGCTCAGCCGCGCAAGTGGTGGCAGAGATAGAGTGTGGTGATATTAGCATAAGAAAAGGTCGACATTATTTGCCGACCTTTTCTCGTTTATGTAGCTGAGTGCTATTTCACGTCGAATGCGAAGATGTGTGCCTCCATTGCGCCCCAAGTCTTCTCCACTACGATACGCACTGCGTCGGTCTCGACAGCATCGAATGAGAGCTTAACCAAACGACGATAGTTGTCCTTAACCTGCGCTACGCTCTTCCACTCGTTTGTGTCCGGAACGCGTACCTCGACACGGAAATCACGAGCCATCTCCCAAGGCATATGTGCGCGCTCGGTGGTCTCCTCTAACTTACGCATACGCTTGCCACGTACCTTCAAATCCGAATCGAAGATGAAACGAACGCCTGTAGCGGTGATTGGCTGATCCCATGTGTAGGCAAGGTGGGTCTCACCAACGGCAGCATAAACGCCATTGTCGTCGTTCTCCCACTCGCGATCAATACCGTTACGCATAGGCTCATTCTCAGGGAGCGTCTTTGCGGCGGCGGTGAGAGGGTAGATCTTGCGCCAGCGGTATGGCAACATACAGTCGTCATCCTCCAATGTATCCTGTAGCTCCTTGATGTAGCTCTTGCGCAACTCGGCTGGGGTGATGCCCTTGTCGATAATCATATCGGCAGCAGTACCAACTGCCTGACCAATCAAGGCGCAAGTAGCCATAACGCGAGTTGCCGAGAATGCCATGTGCGAAGTCGAAATATCGCGACCTGCAAACATTAAGTTAGGAACGTTTACCGAGTAGAGACAGTCGTAAGGAATGCCATAACCCTGCGGAATGTAGTACTCAACCGAAGCCAATCCTTTGTTGTGGAATCCGTTAGGATCGTGGTTGTCGAGTGTCCAGCCTCCGTATGCAACAACATCCTCGAAGTGTCCGCCCGAGAGCACATCCTGCTGTGTGAGAGTATGAGGTGCTACATAGCGTGTAGACTCGCGCTTGCCAGGGATTGAACCCATCCAAACGAGTTCGTAGTCGCGGCAACGACCATCTTTGTGGTTCTTCATATACTCCCAGATACCGTAGGCAATCTTCTTCAACTCGTATTGTATCTCGTTGGCATCGAAGATGGTGTCGAAAGTGATACCCGAGCACTCAACCCACCAGAAATTGTTGTCGTGAGCACGCCAAATGATCTTGTAGTTGAGTTTCTGGTTAGGAAGGGTAGACTTTGGAGTGTCGTAGTTGAAATCGTCATCAGTGAAGTGGTAAGCCCAATCCGGAGCCTTGAATGGGTGGTGCTCTGCGGTCTTGCGCAACTGCAAGAGGATCGAGTTACCCATTGTGTAGTTGTTAGACTCCTGGTTGGTTACGTACGACTCGTTATATTCGCTTGTAGACTCCATACCACGACGATACTTTGCTCCCGAAAGACGAAGAATACCATCACCGGTGCAGTCTACGAACAACTTACCAGAAATTGTGTACTCTGTGTAGTTATTGCTGTTCCAGCACTTTACGGCTGCAATCTCGTCGCCCTTCATCACAACGTCGCGTACCGAGGTGTTGAGCAGAAGTCGGATGTTTGGCTCCTCGACAACGGTAGAGTAGATTACATCGTCCCACAAAGGATAACGCTGCAGAGGGTTGTAGTAGAAGTTGCGGCACTGCATCTCCTCGAGAATACCTGCCTCCTGGCACTGGTCCTCGCGAACACCTACAATGCCCATACGCATCTCGCTCGAAGTGTTACCGCCAAGCATTGGACGGTCCTGGATGAGGATTACCTGCGAACCGTGGCGTGCTGCCGAAACGGCTGTGCAGACACCTGCCAATCCACCACCGCAAACAACGATTGGAGCCTCCATTTCGACATAGCGTACAACCTGGTCATTCTCGTTGGTCAAGAAAGCTGAGCCTTGCTTCTCACGAGCCAACTCTACGCCCGTAATCTGTGCCGATGCGCTTGTTGCGATAAGCGACAAGCATAGCATCGATGCGAAAAATTTCGAAAATAGTTTCATACGATGTTGATGTTTTTATTTGTGTATTAAGTTGATTCTGTGCAAAGATACATATTTATTGTAAGAATTACAAATATAAATAGACAGATAACCTTTGTGTCGGTTATCTGCCTATTTTTTTTGAGCCAGAATATATTATTCTACCAAGCAAAGAGAGGGTACTGCTCCATCAAGGCGTTTACGTCCTTGCGTACCGCTGCGATATTCTCCTCGTTCTCGGCATCCGACAATACGCGATCAATCAACTCTGCGATATACTCCATCTTATCCTCCTTCAAACCACGTGTGGTGATGGCAGGAGTTCCGAAACGCAAGCCCGAAGTCTGGAAAGCCGAACGCGAATCGAATGGTACCATATTTTTGTTGGTGGTGATATCTGCAGCGACAAGAGCCTTCTCAGCTACCTTACCGGTCAGTTCAGGGAATTTGGTACGCAAATCGACCAAGATAAGGTGGTTGTCGGTGCCGCCCGAAACGATCTTGTAGCCACGTGCCGAAAGAGCTGCCGAAAGAGCCTGCGAGTTGCGAATAACCTGCTGCTGGTACTCCTTGTACTCCGGTGTCAGAGCCTCGCCAAAAGCAACCGCCTTAGCTGCGATAACGTGCTCGAGTGGTCCGCCCTGAATGCCTGGGAATACTGCCGAGTTGAGGATCTGCGACATCTTCTTCACTACTCCCTTAGGAGTGGTCAAGCCCCACGGATTGTCGAAATCTTTGCCGAGCAAGATGATACCACCACGTGGACCACGAAGGGTCTTGTGGGTGGTTGAAGTTACGATGTGGGCATACTGCACAGGGTTCTCGAGCAAGCCCGCTGCTATAAGACCTGCGGTGTGCGCCATATCGATCATCAGCAATGCGCCAACCTTGTCAGCGATCTCGCGCATACGCTTGTAATCCCACTCACGCGAGTAAGCCGAAGCGCCACCTACGATAAGCTTTGGCTTGCACTCCAAAGCCTTCTGCTCCATCTCGTCGTAGTCTACACGACCATCCTCCTCGCGAACCGAGTAGCTTACGGCATTGAAGTATGTACCCGACATATTTACAGTCGAGCCGTGCGAGAGGTGACCTCCGTGCGAGAGGTTCAGACCGAGGAATGTGTCCCCAGGCTTGAGTACGGCGAAGAATACCGCCATATTAGCCTGTGCGCCCGAGTGCGGCTGCACATTGGCATACTCCGCGCCATAAATCTTGCAGAGTCGCTCGATAGCGAGGCTCTCCACCTTATCGACAACCTCGCAACCGCCATAGTAGCGTGCTGCAGGATAGCCCTCGGCATACTTGTTTGTCAACACCGAGCCCATAGCCTCCATTACCTGCTCGCTAACAAAGTTCTCCGAAGCGATAAGCTCGATGCCGCGCATCTGACGGCTACGCTCCTCGGAGATAAGTCCAAAAATTTGTTCGTCTCTTTTCATTTTGTATCTATGTTATTGTTGTTTAGCTTATTATGTTGTTTGTGCGACTGTTTTTGTAACTTTCGCTTTGCGAAATTACAAGGATTTTCAAATAAAAATACTATATTTGTCCGAAACTTATAAACAAATTATAATATGAAATTACTCGAAGGAAAGGTTGCCCTTGTAACGGGAGCCACTCGCGGCATAGGACGCGCCATTGCGCTGAAGTTTGCCAAGAATGGCGCAGATGTAGCCTTCACATATCTCTCGTCGGTTGCTGCCGCCGAGTCGCTCGTTGCCGAAATCGAGGCTCTTGGTGTTCGTGCCGCTGGCTTTGCTTCTAATGCTGCCGATTTTGTAGGAGCACACGAGGTCGTAGATAAGGTTGTAGCCGAGTTTGGTCAAATCGATATCTTAGTGAATAATGCAGGTCAGACCAAAGATGGCCTTATGATGCGTATGGGCGAGGAGCAGTGGGATGCAATTATCGACACGAATCTCAAGTCTGCGTTCAACTTTACTCACGCCGTAACACCTCTTATGGCTCGTCGTCGTACCGGCTCCATTATAAATATGTCGTCGGTTGTCGGTACTAACGGAAATGCAGGTCAGAGCAACTATGCAGCATCGAAGGCGGGACTTATAGGTCTTACTATGTCTATGGCGAAGGAGATGGGTGCACGTGGTATTCGTTGCAATGCTATTGCTCCCGGATTTATCGAGACCGATATGACCGATAAGTTGAACGACGCAACCAAGCAGGCTATAATTTCCTCGGTAGCGCTTGGACGTATGGGTTCTGTCGATGAGGTAGCTAATGTGGCACTCTTCCTCGCAAGCGATATGTCCTCCTACATCAGTGGAGAGGTTCTCAAGGTTACAGGTTGTATGAGATAAGAAGGTTAGAGCCATTCACACAGAGAGCAGTCTTTTTTGGACTGCTCTCTGTTGTTTACTTAACCTCGAACTCTGCGGTTATGAGATCCTTGTCGCGGGAGGAGGAGCCTACCATAACTTGGAATGTTCCTGGCTCTACTACGCGCTCCATTTCGAGATTGTAGTAGCTCAGGTGCTCGGGCGTAAGCGTAAATGATACACGCTTGCTCTCACCCGCTTTCAAAGCTACACGTTCAAATCCCTTAAGTTCCTTGACGGGGCGTGTAACAGACGAATAGCAGTCGCGGATGTAGAGCTGTGCGATCTCCACGCCGTCGCGCGCGCCCGTATTCTTAATAGTAACACTCGCCTCAATATTCTCGTTGGCGCTAATCTCGCTCTTCGACAACTGAAGGTCGGAATACTCATACGTAGTGTAGGAGAGTCCGTAACCGAAGTGGTAGAGTGGCTCGGTAGACATATCGACCAAACGGTAGCGCTTGATAGACTTCTTTTGGTTGTAGTACATCTGAATTTGTCCCTCGTGGCGAGGAATGGTGATAGCCAACTTCGCGGAAGGATTGACCTCGCCGTAGAGAATCTTTGCTACCGCCTTACCGCCATACATACCAGGCTCCCATGCGCAAACTATTGCAGGGAGGTTCTCATCCTCCCAAACTACTGCTTGTGGGCGACCTGCTACGATAACGAGGATTGTTGGTTTGCCGCTTGCTGCAACCTTGCGTACCAAATCTTTCTGCAGGCCGAAGAGGTCGATAGTTGCTCGATCCTGATTTTCGCCACAGGTCTTCAACCCCTTGCGGACACGCAGACTTGTTTCACCCGCTACAACGATGTTGAGGTCGGTTGTGCGGGCAATCTGAGCCGCCTTGTCCACATTCTCATGCTTCATCTTCTTTGGCGAATCGCCCTGATCCACAAATAGGAAATTGGTGTTTGGCGCAACCTCGCGCAGACCTTCGAGAATGGTAGTGATATTCTCTGGTTGCTGCGGTGCCGACCAATCGCCCATAATGTTCTGATCGTCAGCATTGATGCCCGTTACAAGCACTCGCTTGTACCTCTTTGTGTCGAGAGGGAGTATGCCGTCATTTTTCAAGAGTACGATAGAGTTCTCGGCAGCCTCCAAAGCGGTAGCGCGATGCTCCTCGCACATACGAACTCTCTTGCCCTCTTCGATATCGCAATAAGGGTTCTCGAACAAACCAAGACGGAACTTGGCGGTTAGGATACGGCGTACCGATGCGTCAATTCTACTCATAGGAATACGGCCTTCCTTGACCAATTCGACAACCTCTTCGTTCCAATAAATGCCGTGCATGTGCATATCCATACCCGCCATAATCGACTGATAGAATGCCTCTTTGCGGCTCGAAGCTGTTTCGTGACGAGTGTGCAGGCGCTCTATATCCATCCAATCGCTTACGATGAAACCGTCAAAGCCGTAATCTCTGCGCATTACATCCTCCATGAGCCACTTGCTGCTGTGACAAGGCACGCCATTGATCTCGTTGTGAGCCATCATCAATGTACCAACCTTGCCCTCGCAGACGGCAAGTTCGTATGGTGGCAGGAACACCTCGTAGAGTGTGCGCTCCGACACATCTGTCGGAACAGCATTGCCTCCGTTTATCGACTGTGAACCTGCGATAAGGTGCTTTGCACAGGCGAGAACATCATCTGCACCCTGCATATCGCCCTGATAGCCCTCTACGGATGCCAAGCCCATCTTACCGACCAAGTATGGGTCCTCGCCAAAGGTCTCTCCGACACGTCCCCAACGTGCGTCGCGAGCTACATCGACATTTGGGTTAAATGTCCAGTGCATATTCATTGCACGCATCTCCTTGGCGGTCTGACGTGCAATTTTATATGCCATCTCGGTATCGAACGAACAAGCCAAACCTATGCTGGTAGGGTAGGATGTGTTATCGGGTGCAAGACAGTTGCCGTGAATAGCGTCAATTCCGAAAATCAACGGAATGCCCAAGCGCGACTGCATAGCCAAGTGCTGCAACTCGTTAGCCTCCTCGGGAGTCAAGACGTGGAGGTATGAGCCTATAAGACCCATCTTTGTCCACTTGCGAAGAGTGTCGGCATTGATGCCAGGGTAATAGCCCTGTGCGTCCTGATTGTCGGCTTGCGCCTTCTTGTCCATGTTTGAAACGTGTACAACTCCGCAAAATTGGTTCATCTGACCTACCTTCTCCTCGATAGTCATCTGCGAAAGGAGTGCCTCTACGCGCTTCTCGATAGGCGCGTTCGGGTCTTTGTAATCAACCTTGCCACACGACGCGAGTGCAAGGAGTGTAACTGCAAGAGGAAGAATCTTTTTCATTATATTTTTTTGTTAGTCGTTATCGAATTTGTGCACCGTGCTTCTGCTCGAATGCCGACTGCAAAGCCGACATAGTGCGCTCAATAGTCTTGTCGTTGAGAGTCTGGTTCTTATCCTCGAGGATGAACGACAAAGCGTACGACTTCTTGCCCTCAGGCAACTTGTCGCCCTCGTAGACATCGAACAAAGCTACGCTCTTCAATAATTTCTTCTCGGTAGCAAATGCCGTAGCACGCAATTGCGAGAACGAAACACTCTTATCAACCAAGAGTGCCAAGTCGCGCTTAACCTCCGGGTATTTCGATAACTCGGTAGCTGCAACCTTGTGCTTGCGGGTAGCCTTCAGCAAGAGGTCGAAGTCGATCTCGGCGAAGAATACATCCTGCTTCAAATCGAAAGCCTTGCAAATCTTGGCATTGACCTGACCGAGCTGCGCGAAAGGTTTGTTATTGAGGTAGAGCTGCACTGCATCGCCAAACAGATCGCTCTCGAGTGACTCTGTACGCAAGGCGTAGATGTCCAATCCAAAACGTCGGAGCAGTAACTCTACATTTGCACGCAGGGTGTAGAACGATGCAACCTCGGCCTTCTGGTTCCACGACTGCGGAGTGGCCAAGCCTGTTACAGCAATCGCCAAGCGGTAGTTCTCGGAGTATGATGCAAGAGGGGCAACCTCCTCGCCCTCCTTTGCCTCTGCCTTGTTGTAGAAGTAGCAATTTCCGAACTCGTAAATCTTCAGATCGCCATTGCGGTGATTGGCGTTGAGTTGCACTGCCTCCATTGTGTTGAAGAGGAGTGTTTGACGCATTACACCGAGGTCTGCCGAGAGTGGATTCATAATCTTCACGCACTGCTCTACAGGGTAGGACTTCAATCCTTCGTAATATGCGGTCTTGGTGAGCGAATTTGACATAATCTCGGTGAAACCACGCGCTGTGAGCATATCGGCAACAAGATTTGTAAGGCGTGTCTTGTCGGGCTTCTGAACATACGAGAGAGTCGAGTTTACCTTCTCCGACACCTCCACATTGTTGTAGCCGTAGATACGCAAAATATCCTCGATGAGGTCTGCCTCTCGCTGAACATCCACGCGGTAAGGTGGTACGGCAACGCTCCATACATCGCCCTCCTCCTTCTCGATCTTAACCTCCAAGGCCGCGACAATGGTGCGGAATGTCTCGGTAGGAATATCCTTGCCGATAAGCGACTTTGCACGCGCTACCGAGAAATCGAAGCGGAATGGAGCGACCTCTGCTGGGTTAGTGTCGTAGATCTCGCTCGAGATAGTTCCGCCAGCCAACTCCTTGAAGAGGAGTGCTGCGCGCTTCAATGCGTAGATCTGTAAGTTAGGGTCGATGCCGCGCTCGAAACGGAACGATGAGTCTGTGTTCAAACCGAGACGCTTTGCAGTCTTACGCACTGATACAGGATTGAAATATGCACTCTCGATAAAGATATCTGTTGTGGTGTCGCTAACGCCTGAGTCCAAACCACCGTATACACCTGCGATACACATCGGACGCTCTGCCGAGCAGATCATCAAGTCGTCGGCTGTGAGTTTGCGCTCTACGCCATCGAGGGTTACAAATGGAGTCCCCTCGGCGCAGTTCTTAACCACAATCTTTCCACCCTCGATCTTCTCTGCATCGAAGGCGTGGAGCGGCTGACCAAGCTCGAAGAGGATGTAGTTGGTAATATCCACCAAGTTGTCCTTTGCGTTGCTGCCTGCTGCACGGAGCGAGTTCTGCATCCAATCCGGCGATGGGGCAATTTTGCATCCCTTGACCGTAACGCCTGTATAGTGTGGGCAAGCTATGGTGTTCTCAACCTCGACCTCGATCTTCAAATCGTGGTTATCCACAGCGAATGCCTCTACGCTTGGCAAGCGCAACTCTGCCTGCTCACCACGAGCGCGAAGATAGGCTACGAGGTCGCGTGCAACGCCGATGTGCGAACCTGCGTCAATTCGGTTTGGAGTAAGACCGACCTCGATAAGATAGTCGTCGGTGATGTTGTAGTACTCCTTGGCAGGTGTGCCGACAACAGCATCTGCAGGCAACTCGATAATGCCTGCGTGTGAAGATCCGATACCTAACTCGTCTTCGGCACACAACATTCCGAGTGACTCTACGCCACGAATCTTCGAGCGCTTAATCTTGAACTCCTCCTCACCTCCGTCGGGGTAGAGTACCGCACCTACTGTGGCGCACATAACCTTCAAGCCTTGACGGCAGTTTGCTGCACCGCAGACAATCTGCAATGGGGTTTCGCCACCTACATCAACGGTGGTGATGTGGAGGTGGTCC
>JAZNHC010000078.1:0-10353 GCA_045576755.1 Alistipes sp. | reverse complement strand
AAATCGGGACCGAAGAAGAGCGTTGGCTCAATAATGATCTGACCGATAGGCAGATTGATTGTCTCGCCAAATTTCGCAGTGATGGTGAACTCCTCATCGCTCTTTGCGAGATCTTTCTCGGATGGCTTGCGAGCGCACGAGAATTCGGTAATCGTATATCCATCTTCGGCCAATGAGGTTGTGAATGCGCAAGTTTTGCCACCCAAATCATCAATATAGGTCACCTTGATAGGCGAGTTCTTGTAGAGAGTAACAGTGCGGAAACCGCTCTTCATCGAGTAGCTGTGAACGAGATCAAGACGCTTTACTACCTCCAACATCAGACGACGAGCCTGCAAAACGTACAACTCGTTATCTACGCTACGACGAGTGGAGATTCCCGCGATATCGGCGAATGCCGACAACTCACTTGCTGCACTACCACGACGCGCATCCTTGATAAGCACAGTCGCCTCGCGGTGATAGAGTGGTGAGGTCGAGAGCAGATAGTATACTCCGACACACAAAAATAAGAACACCGAGATTAGGTACCAATACCATCTCTTGAGTGATTTGTCCAATACTTCACGTACCGAGACTGTTCTGCGAGCGATACTCTCGTTCTCGGTGTGTAAAGTGTGATTTTGCTGAATGTTATCCATTGATTTTAACTACTTAATTTCTTTTAGCAAAGTTTACGATTGTGAGCACCAACGATGTTGCGGTAATCAGGGTGCTGATGATCGAGAGCCAGAATGTTCTGTTCTGGTTGATCTCGGCAGTTGCTGCCTTGTACTTGTTCGGCTGAACATAGACGACATCGCCCTGCTGCAAGTAGAATGCAGGTGACGACATCTGGTTGCCCTCGAGGAAGTTCATCTCGAATACCTCATACTGCTTGTCCGATGTGCGACGGATGACCGCCACATTTTCGCGGTTACCATAGATAGTCATATCGCCCGCCATTGCAAGAGCCTCCAAAATGGTGATCTTGTCGCGAGTGATATCGAACTGACCAGGACGACTAACCTCGCCCAGCACAAAAATCTTCAAGTCTGCGAATTGAATATTCACCAGTGCGTCGCTGATGTAGCCACCGTCAATAATCTTCTTTGCGATCTCGTTTGCAAGTTCGTTGCGGGTCTTGCCGCTGCACTGTATCTTGCCGATAATCGGCATATCGAGCATACCGTTCTCGTCTACGGTGCGAACTTGTACCGACTGCAAACCGTTTGCGCTCGACGATGTGAGCGGATTTTGCGAGAGTGCACTGTACGACGACGAGGTGTTGAACGGAGATGCCAACTCGGGGTTTTTGCTCGATACAACTACCGTAATACGATCAAGAGGCTTGATTCGGATCTGTCCGTCACCGACAAGCGTTTTGGCTACTTCGTCCTTGTTGAAACCGTAGATTACTCGCTTGTATGAGTTGCAACTTGCGAGCATTGCTGTCATCAACACGACTGCGAAAAGTTTAATCGAAGTTTTCATTCTATTATGTATTCTTTTTTATATTTCGTTCCCTTTTTTATCAGAGATAAAGTTCCAAACTTTGCAAAGATAATGCATATTATCTTAAAAAGCAAATGGTAGGTGGGATGTGAGGTGTAAAATTTGTTTATTCGGATGTTTTTATGTACTTTTGGTGACAAATTGAAAGACAAAAGAAAAACAAGGTATATGCAGCACGCACATTGGAGCTACGATGCGGTGGTCTACGAAATGAATATTCGCCAGCTGACAAAGGCGGGAACTTTTAAGGCGGCAATGCGCCATTTGCAACATCTGAAGAATATCGGAGTAGATGTTGTTTGGCTGATGCCTATATATCCTATCGGAGAGCTGGATCGCAAGGGCTCGTTGGGCTCTTATTACTCCATTTCCGACTATTGTGACGTGAATCCCGAATTTGGTACAATGGCGGATTTTGATGCCTTTGTGACGATGGCTCACCGCCTCGGAATAAAGGTCATTCTCGATTGGGTTGCAAACCATACTTCGCGCGACGCTAAATGGTTGAAAGAAAAGCCGATGAATTGGTATGAGCGCGATGAACAGGGCGTGGCTAAGGTGCCTTGGGATTGGAGCGATACGGCGAAGCTCAATTATGCCGAACGAGAGGTGTGGCGTGGCGAGATCGATGCGATGAAATTCTGGATCGAAAAGCATAACGTAGATGGCTTCCGTTGTGATATGGCTATGCTCGTTCCGTTGGAGTTCTGGCAGGAGGCGCGACGCGAGCTGCAATGCGTGAAATCGGATATTTTTATGCTTGCCGAGGCTGAGGGGAGCGAGTTCTTCCGAGATGCCTTCGATGCCTGCTATGGCTGGGAACTGCACCACGCAATGGTCGATGTTGCTAAGGGAAGCTCTCGCGTCGATGCCCTGCGCTCTAAAATTTACGATTTGCTGAATGACTATCCGAGTGATTCTATGCACCTTTCATTTACCTCCAACCACGATGAGAACTCTTGGAGCGGTAGCGAGCAGAGTCGTTTTGGCAATTCGCTCGAGGCTATGACGGCATTGACCTTCGCTCTGCCTAAGTCTTTGCCACTTATCTATACGGGACAGGAGTGCGGCTACGACCACTCGTTCGCCTTCTTCGATAAGGATGCGATGCCTGTGTATAAGCCAAACGTGGCAAGCGAAAGATATAGACGATTGTGCGAGATGAAGCACTCCTTCTCGGCTCTGCGCTCGGCTGATAGAGGGGGTTCGTTTGTCGAGATTACGACAAATGCCGCAGACTGCTTGATTGCGTTTGTGCGTGAGGATGAGCAGGGTAGAGTAATCTATATTGCCAACTTGTCGCCATACAGGGTTTTCTCAGATTTCCATACGGGAGTGTACGCTGGCGAATATGCCGATGTCGTAACGGGCGAGAAATCTACGCTCTACGAGCATACCTGGGGCGATGTCGAGCCTTGGAGTTATCGTTTGTTGGTGCAGAAAAAGTAAAATTGACAAAATCGGAAAAAAGGCGGCTAAACTTTTATAATTTTAATAAATTATAACTATATTTGCGCCATAATAAAAGAAAAATCCGATTTAACCAATGAAAATAGCTCTTGCACAATTAAATTACACCATTGGAGACATCGCAGGTAACACCGCTAAAATCATTATTGCGGTGGAGCGCGCCAAACAAGAGGGTGCCGATGTTGTCGTCTTTGCAGAGCAGGCTGTGAGTGGCACGCCCGCATTCGACCTTCTCCGAAAAACCACATTCTTGGAACTTTGTGACGAGGCTCTCGACGAGATAGCCTCCTACTGCAACGACATTACAGCAGTTGTAGGTATGCCTGTGCTTATGCAGAATGGCACGCAAAGCTGTGCGGTGGTTATCGAGAATGGCAAGGTTAAACGCTATATCACCAAGGCGAATATCACGGCTCGTCGCGAGATGGGCTTTTTGAGTAGTGGCGAGGGCGTGAAGGTCGTTCGCATAGCCGGCGAGAAGGTCGCTATAGTTGTTGGCGACGACTTCAGCTTCTTGAAGGATGTGGATCAAGATGTCGATATCATCTTCAGTATCAATGCACGTCGCTATGGCAAGGGTTTGATGTCGTATCGCTACGAAACGATGCATAATATGGCGTTTGTGCACTCCAAGACCATTGTCCTTATCAACCACGTGGGCGGCTCGGGTGAGATTGTCTACGATGGAACATCGTGCGTAGTTGGTGACAGGGGCGAGATTATGTTGCTGATGAAGAGCTTCGAAGAGGATTTTGCAATATATGATACGTTGGCGGATAATAAGCCTTGCGAGATTCCGCAGGAGTTGTATCGTCACGAGCGAACGGGCTATATCTACCGTGCAGCGGTGCTTGGCTTACGCGACTACTTCTTCAAGAATGGTTACAAGAAGGCTTGCGTGGGATTGTCGGGCGGTATCGACTCGGCAGTGGTGGCGTGCATTGCGGTAGAGGCGCTCGGCAAGGAGAATGTCAAGGCGTTACTTATGCCTTCGCAGTTCTCTACCGATCACTCGGTTACCGATGCTACGGAGCTGGCAGAGAGTATAGGCATAGACTATAGCGTGCTCCCTATCTCGGAGGCATATAGTTCGGTGGTCGATACTTTAAAGCCTGTTATTGGTGGTCGCGAGTTCGATGCTACCGAGGAGAATATCCAGGCGCGTCTGCGAACGATTATGCTTATGGCGGTGCAGAACAAGACGGGGTATGTAGTACTGAACTCTTCGAACAAGAGCGAGAATGCTTTGGGTATGTGTACCCTCTATGGCGATACGGCTGGAGCATTCAGCGTTACGGGCGATCTCTACAAGACCGAGATGTTTGACTTGGCGCGTTACATCAACAAGATCAAAGATAATATAATCCCTGAAAATATTTTGGAGAAGGAGCCGTCGTCGGAGCTTCGTCCCGGACAGAAGGATAGCGACGAGTTGCCTCCATACAATGTTGTCGATGCGATATTGATGCGAATGATCGAACAGGGACAGCATCGCGAGGAGATCATCAATGCCGGCTTCGATTCCGATGTTGTCGAGAAGATTCACTCGATGGTGATGCAGAACGAGAAGAAACGCTATCAATATCCACCAATCTTGCGTCTTTCGGCGTGTGCGTTTGGACACGAGCGCTTGATGCCGCTGATTAACAAGTATGGTGATTAGTCTGCGGACAGCGTGAAACAAGCAGAACAAATAGAACACGTAGGCACAGTTCTCTCTGTAGAGGAGGGGGTTGTGCGTGTTGCTATCGAGGTGAACGAAGCCTGTGGCTCGTGCGCCTCGCGCAAGGCGTGTACTATGGGGCAGGGTACTACTCGCGAGATAGTAGTCTGCACCGACGATGCTCAGCGTTACGCGGTAGGTGAGCGAGTGAATGTAGCAGCGCGACAGAGTGCCGGTGTGATGGCTGTTGTGCTGTGCTACGTGGTGCCGTTGGTGGTTCTGATAGTTGTGATAGCTGTTGCCGTAGCCATAGGATTGGCGGAGGGGCTATCCGCAATGATTGCGTTGGGCGTGACGGCTCTCTACTATGTGGTACTCGGTTTGTTGCACAAGCGCATATCGAAGAGAATAATATTCACAATTAACAAAATATAAGGTAAAAGAGATGATGTCATTATTTTACACAATCGTTCCTCTCTGCGCCATCGGTTTGGTAGCGGCTTTGATCCTCTATTTCGTGTCGCAGAAATTTAAGGTCGAGGAGGATCCTCGCATCGACGATGTAGAGAAGATGCTGCCGGGTGCAAACTGTGGCGGTTGCGGCTTCCCTGGTTGTCGTGGCTTGGCTACTGCTCTGGTCGAACAGGAGGATATTTCGTCGCTCTATTGTTCGGTTGGCGGTGGCGACTGTATGAAGGCTATCGCTGACTATTTGGGAAAGGCTGCACCTGTCAAGGAACCTCAGGTGGCAACCGTTCGTTGCGGTGGCACTTGCGAGAAGCGTCCACGTACATCGACTTATGGTGGTACTCGTTCCTGCGCTATTGCTTCGAGTGTCTACAAGGGCGAGACGGATTGCGCTTACGGATGTTTGGGCTATGGCGACTGCGTCGAGGCGTGCGCTTTCGATGCCATTCACATCAATCCTACAACAGGTTTAGCCGAGGTCGATGCCGACAAGTGTACCGCTTGTGGTGCTTGTGTTTCGGCTTGTCCGAAGGGTGTAATCGAGCTTCGCAAGAAGTGGCCTAAGAATCGTGCAATCTACGTTTCGTGCGTGTCGAAGGATAAGGGTCCTGTTACGATGAAGGCTTGTAAGGCGGGTTGCATCGGCTGTGGTAAGTGTGTCAAGGTTTGCGAGTTTGGAGCTATTACCTTGGAGAACAACTTGGCATATATCGACTCTACAAAGTGTCGCTTGTGCCGTAAGTGCGTTGCCGAGTGTCCTACGGGAGCTATTAAGATGGTCGGTCTTGCACCTCTCCCTCCAAAGGAGAAACTTGAAACTAAAACTGAAACAAAATAAAAGAGCTAATGGCTAATGGCCAATGGCTAAAAGCTAAAAAGAATATGAAAACATTTCCGATTGGCGGAGTTCATCCGTCAGATAATAAGAAGTGGAGTAAGTCCAAGGCTATCGAAAGGATGGAACTTCCCGACGTGGTGATTATTCCGCTTGCACAGCATATCGGAGCACCTGCAACTGCGTTGGTCAAGAAGGGCGATGCGGTGAAGGTAGGCGATAAGATTGCCGAGGCTACGGGCTTTATGTCGGCAAATATTCACGCTCCGATTTCGGGTACCGTAACCGCAGTCGATTTGCAGCCAAATGGTCAGGGACTGCGTCAGATGATGATCACGATCAAACGTGAAGGTGACGAGTGGGCAGAGGGCATCGACCTCTCGACGGACCTCGTGAAGGAGTGCAACCTCTCTTCGGCTGAAATTATTGCCCGCATTAAGGAGTCCGGTATCGTAGGTATGGGTGGTGCAACATTCCCAACCCACGTGAAGCTCTCCGTTCCCGAGGGCAAGAGGGCGGAGATCCTTATCATCAATGGTGTGGAGTGCGAGCCATACCTCACCTCGGACTATCGCACAATGTTGGAGCGTGGCGAAGAGTTGTTGGTTGGAACATCGATTTTGATGAAGGCCGTTTCGGTGGATAAGGCTGTTATCGGTATCGAGAATAATAAACCAGATGCAATTAAGCACCTCCGCGAGTTGGCAAAGAACTACAAGGGCATCGAGATTAAGGCCTTGAAGACTATGTATCCGCAGGGTGGCGAGAAACAGCTTATCGCAGCCGTAACGGGACGCGAGGTGCCTGCACCACCGGCACTTCCAATCGATGTGGGTGCTGTGGTCTGCAACGCATCGACCGCGGTGGCTGTCTATGAGGCTGTGCAGAAGAATAAGCCGCTTGTGGAGCGCGTAGTCACCGTTACGGGTAAGTCGATCAAGGATACCAAGAACCTCTTGACTCGTTTCGGAACACCTGTGTCGGCTCTTATCGAGAAGTGTGGTGGTCTGCCCGAGGGTGATAACCGTGTTCTCAATGGTGGCCCGATGATGGGACGACCAATGTCCAACTTGAATACCCCTGTTATGAAGGGTTGCTCGGGAATTACTGTCATCAGTGGCGGCGAGGCACTTCGTGGCGAGCCTTCGGCTTGTATCAAGTGTGCAAAGTGTGTTGAGGCTTGTCCCATGGGCTTGGAGCCTTATCTCCTCTCGAAGCAGGCAAAGAAAAAGGCTTGGGACGATATGGAGAAGAGTGATATTACAAGTTGTATTGAGTGTGGCTGCTGCCAATTTACCTGTCCTGCAAATATCGCATTGCTCGACTATGTGCGACTTGGCAAGCAGACCGTAATGGGTATTATCCGCGCTCGTAACGCAAAGAAATAAAGGAGAGATAGATATGGCAAACAGAACTATTGTAGCCTCTGCTCCGCATGTTCACGGACCACTCTCGACCACGCGCTTGATGGGCGATGTAATTATCGCCTTGTTGCCGGCGTTGGCGGTGTCGGTCTATGTGTATGGCTGGGGCGTATTGGCAGTAACGGCAGTTTCGATTGGCTGCTGTGTGCTTTTCGAAGCTTTAATTCAGAAATTTTTGGTGCGCGGTAAGCAGACTGTAACTAACCTTTCGGCTGTGGTTACGGGATTGTTGTTGGCGATGAATATGCCTGCCAATATTCCGTTGTGGATTGTTGCTGTAGGCGCGTTGATTGCAATTGGTGTTGCAAAGATGCCTTTTGGTGGTCTTGGAAAAAACCCATTCAATCCTGCTATCGTGGCACGTGTGTTCCTCTTGATTGCATATCCTGCGCAGATGACATCATTCGCGATGCCTTCGGTTGAGGGCTTTGCCGATGCCTATTCGGGCGCCACACCTTTGGCGGCAGCCAAGGCGGGCTTGATGAACTTTGCCGAATACGATGCACTCGGAATGTTTACGGGCATTATGGGTGGATCGTTTGGTGAGGTTGCCACGTTGGCACTCTTGCTCGGATTTGCATACCTCTTGTTCCGTCAAGTTATCACCTGGCATATTCCGGTTTCGATTCTCGGTACTATGGCGATCTTTGCAGCCATCTACGGTGCAGTGTCGTTCGATACTCCACACCTTGTGTCGAACTTCGCCTTGTTTCACCTTATCGCGGGAGGTGCAGTTCTCGGTGCAGTGTTTATGGCTACCGACTATGTCACCTCGCCTATGACTCCGTGGGGTATGGTTATCTACGGTATCGGTATCGGTGCCTTGACAATGACTATCCGCTTGTGGGGCGCATATCCAGAGGGTATGTCCTTCGCTATCCTTATTATGAATAGCGTAGTACCTCTTATTAATAAGTATGTAAAACCACGCCGTTTCGGCTCTAAAAAGTAGGAGGGTAGTATGGAGAGTTCATTGAAAAATATGGTCTTGGTGCTGTTCTGCATCACCTTCATCTCGGCAGCGTGCGTAGGTGTGGTAAATATGATTACCGAGAAACCTATCGCCGAGGCCAAGGAGGCGGCCGTAAAGGCGGCTTTGTCGCAGGTGTTACCCGAGTTCGACGCTACGGAGAAGAGCGAGCATACGGCTGACGAACTTCTTATCGTTGCCCACAAGGCTACCAAGAATGGCGAGGTTGTAGGCTATGCTATCGAGTCGGCAACAAAGAACGGCTTTAGCGGCTTGGTACGCTTGATGGTTGGTTTCGATACGAAAGGTACAATTTTGAATGTCAATGTATTGCAACAGGCGGAGACCCCGGGCTTGGGTGCGAAGATGACCGAGGAGGGCAATCCTCTTTTGGCGAGTGTTCAGGGCAAGGAGGCTTCGAAACTAAATCTTACCGTTAAGAAGGATGGCGGTGATGTCGATGCTTTGACTGCAGCAACCATCTCGTCGCGTGCTTATGCCGAGGCTGTTGCACGTGCGTATGCAGTGTTTAAGGTGGCAGCAGGATGGCAGGATCAGGTCCAGGCAACTTCGGGTGCAACACAAACTAACGGTGGCGAGGCTTCCAATCACGGAAACATCGAGCCTAAAAGAGGAAAGGAGTAATTATGGCAAACAAAGTAACACTATTCCTAAAGGATAAGCTGCTCCTTACTTGGCGTGGCGTGATTAAGGAGAACCCTACCTTTGTCTAGGTTCTCGGTATGTGTCCTACACTCGGTACGACCACCTCGGCAGAGAATGGCTTTGGTATGGGTGTGGCGACAATGGCGGTATTGATTATGTCTAATATCGTAATTTCACTTATTAAGAATGTAATTCCCGATAAGGTGCGTATTCCTGCATTTATCGTGGTTATCGCATCGTTCGTAACTGTTATCCAGATGTTGATGGAGGCATTTGTCCCTTCGTTATACGCATCCCTCGGAGTGTTCATTCCGCTTATCGTGGTGAACTGTATTATCCTCGGCCGTGCTGAGGCGTTTGCGTCAAAGAACGGGGCTCTTGATTCGGCTCTCGACGGTGTCGGCATCGGCTTGGGCTTCACCTTGTCGCTCACAGTGATCGGTGCAGTACGCGAGGTGTTGGGTAGCGGTGCAATCTTCGGTTACGATCTCGGATGTGCCGACTATATGCCACTTGTCTTTGTCTTGGCACCCGGTGCGTTCTTGGTGCTCGGATTTTTGATGGTATTGTTCAACAAATTCTTAAAGAAATAGGGCTATGGAGACAACATATTTTGCAATTATTATCGGTTCGATATTCGTAAATAATGTCGTACTTGCACAGTTCCTCGGCATCTGTCCGTTCCTCGGTGTCTCGTCAAAGGTTGAGACCTCGATGGGTATGGGTGCTGCCGTAACTTTCGTTATGGCTCTTTCGGCTGTTGTTACATGGTTGATTCAGACCTATATCCTTGTGCCACTCGGTATCGAGTATATGCAGACTATTGTCTTTATTCTCGTTATTGCAGCTTTGGTACAGATGGTCGAAATTGTACTGAAAAAGGTTTCGCCGTCGCTCTATCAGGCTCTCGGAATCTTCCTTCCGCTTATCACTACCAACTGTGCAGTTCTTGGTGTGGCAATTCTTATGATTCAGAAGGAGTTTACACTTTTGCAGGGCTTGGCATATAATGTATCGACAGCACTTGGCTTTGCGTTGGCACTCGTGATATTTGCGGGCTTGCGTGAACGCATCGAGTTCGAGGAGGCTCCAAAGGCGTTCCAGGGAGTACCTATCGCCCTTATTACCGCCTCAATCCTCGCAATGGCATTTATGGGATTTTCTGGACTTGTTTAAGTCCTGAAATAGTAAAGGCTAGTAATGGCTAGTAAGGGCAAGTAATGAAATTTTGATGATGCCGAATATTGTACCAAATAAGAATAATTACAAAACGCTGCTTTCGTATCAGAAGGCGGAGGCAATATTTGATATCACATTCTTCTTTACAAGTAATTTCTTGGAAAAGGGAGACAGGACTATCGAC
>JAZNHC010000077.1:0-4100 GCA_045576755.1 Alistipes sp. | reverse complement strand
CACAGAACGACATGGCTACGATCCGACTTAGCTGATTGCCGAGCGCAAGGCGAAGTGGGCGGAGCGACAGCCGTTGATTGATAGATTGCTCGGCGAGGCGCGTGTGCGCGATGCAGAGCAAGAACGCATTGCGAAGGAGAGGGCGAAGTTCGTGAAGGATAGCATTAAGCAGGCTAAACTTATTGCGAAGGATTCGCTTGTTACTGATAGTCTGCGTATTGATACACTCAAGATTGACTCTGTGCGACTTGATTCGCTGCGACGCGATACGTTGAGGGTGGATTCGCTGCGACGCGATACGTTGAGTGGGGCAATAACCAAGACTGATTCCCTTGCAAAGGATAGCCTGAAAGTTGATACACTCGTTCAAGATAGCACCAAATTGGATACGCTCGCCAAGTTCGACACAATGACTGTCAAACAGGTGAAAGCATATTTTAAGGCTATACGTGATGCCGAGATTGCGGAGGAGGAGCGTATCAAGCAGGACTCGTTGGATGCCAAACTCGAGCGTATAGGCTTGGCTCGTCAGGCAAAGCGTACCGAGCAGTATAAGAAGTGGGCTCGTCGCGACTCGATTTATACGGCAAGACAGCAGGAACGCGATGATGAGCGTTTGCGCAGACGATTGGCTCGTCAGGAGCGACGTGGCATCTTTATTCAGATGGCCGACTCGGCAACTTTGGCATTGGTCGATTCGACTCTTTTGGCTGAGTTTGGACCTCTCGATACTGTCGTCAATCGCAAGCTCGACTCTCTTATCGAGATACTCTTCCCTAAACCGATACCGTCACCAACCAAGGTTGCAAAGGAACAGGAACAGAATATCGACTCGTTCTACCGCGAAATACGGGCTTATAGCCATGTGAAGATGTATCGTAGTGACTTCCAAACCATCTGCGACTCACTCACTATGACAACTGTAGATTCGATTATACACCTGTATAAATCGCCTATAATGTGGAATGGTAGCAGTCAGATTACATCCGAAATCACGCATATCATCACTCGTAACAATACGGTTATACGTGCCGACTTCGAGGGTAAACCACTGACTGTGTCTGAGATAGATACCGCCCACTATAACCAGGTGGCAGGAAAGGAGATGTCGGCATTCTTCCGCGACAATCAGATCTATCGCAACGATGTGAACGGCAACGTTCAGACCATATACTATATGCAAGAGGAGAACTCGCCTGAGATTACGCTTATGGCATATATCGAGGCAGGTGATATGACATCGTATATCGAGGATCAGCAGATTGTGGGTATCACCTATCGCGGAAACCCTACATATACCTTCTATCCTATGGATAAAATACCTGAAACCCAGCCAACAAAGTTGCAGGGATTCAAGTGGGAGGCACAGCGTCGCCCTTCGCAGGATAGCGTTTTTACGCGAACCATTCGACCTTCGCTCTGCGAGGAGAAACGCGCTCTGCGTCGTCCTCATTTCCCTATCCAAACGCTTATGCAGCAGCGTAAACGCGACTATCTTCGTCGCCGTATCTGGCGTGACCGTAAGGATACCCTCACCTACGAAACAATCGAGTGGATCGAGTCTCTCAAGCGGTAACTCAAGCTAAACCGACGATAAACTTGTAAAGGGGTTTAATGAGTTTAGGGAATTCAAGGAATTTAGGGAAGAAAAAATAGTTTTCCGCTTTCCGTTTTCCGTTTATTTTGCTATCTTTGCGCCCGTTATTTAGAGATTATAAAGATTAGGTTGATTATGGATATTCACAATGAGTTTAAGAGCGGTCTGTGGCAGAGCAAGATAGATGTCTCTGACTTCGTGCAGACCAACATCACGCCATACTATGGCGATGCTTCGTTCTTGGCAGGTCCGTCGGAGCGTACAAAGAAGGTTTGGAATAGGTGCCTCGAGGCTCTCGAGGAGGAGCGCGCACGCGGTGGCGTTCGCTCGCTCGATAATAAGACTGTATCGACAATCACATCACACAAAGCTGGCTATATTGATCGCGAAAATGAGCTTATCGTAGGTTTGCAGACCGACGAGTTGCTCAAGCGTGCAATCAAGCCTTTCGGTGGTATCAACGTCGTATCGCGCGCTTGCAAGGAGCAGGGTGTAGATGTTGATGAGAAGGTGAGAGAGATCTTTACTCACTATCGTAAGACTCACAACGACGGTGTATTCGACGTATATCCCGAGGAGATTCGTACGTTCCGTTCGTTGGGCTTCCTCACAGGTCTGCCTGATAACTATGCACGTGGTCGTATAATTGGCGACTACCGTCGTTTGGCTCTCTACGGTATCAATCGCCTTATCGAGGCAAAGCAGGAAGATTTGAAAAATCTCCTCTCGCCTATGACCGATGCAACAATCCGTCTTCGCGAGGAGGTTGCCGACCAGATCAAGGCGTTGAAGGATATGATTGTTATGGGCGAGTACTACGGCTTGGATTTGAGCCGCCCAGCAACTTCGGCGCAAGAGGCTGTGCAGTGGGTATATATGGCATACCTCGCAGCTGTAAAGGAGCAGGATGGTGCTGCTATGTCGCTCGGTAACGTGTCGTCGTTCCTCGATATTTATATCCAGTACGACCTCGACAAGGGCAATATCACCGAGGAGTTTGCACAGGAACTTATCGACCAATTCGTCATCAAGTTGCGAATGGTGCGTCACCTCCGTATGCAGTCCTACAACGATATCTTCGCGGGCGATCCGACTTGGATTACTGAGGCTATCGGTGGTCGCTTCAACGATGGTCGCACCAAGGTTACAAAGACCTCGTTCCGCTTCCTTCAGACTCTCTACAACCTCGGTCCTTCGCCCGAGCCAAATATGACCGTGCTCTGGAGTCCTGAGTTGCCTGAGGGCTTTAAGGAGTTCTGCGCAAAGGTTTCGATTGACACCTCGTCTATCCAGTACGAGAATGACGATTTGATGCGCGAGGTACGCTTCAGCGACGACTACGGTATCGCTTGCTGCGTATCGTACCAGGCTATTGGTCGCCAGATTCAGTTCTTCGGTGCGCGTTGTAACCTCGCCAAGGCGTTGTTGTTGGCTATCAACGGTGGACGTTGCGAGAATACAGGCACTCAGATCGTAAAGGGTATTCCTACCTTGATGGGCGACTTGCTCAACTACGAGGAGGTACTCTCCAACTATAAGAAGGTGTTGTCGGAGGTGGCTCGCGTATACAACGACGCGATGAACATCATCCACTATATGCACGACAAGTACTACTACGAGAAGGCGCAGATGGCTCTCATCGACACCAACCCTCGCATCAACCTTGCTTATGGTGTTGCAGGTTTGTCGATTGTGCTCGACTCGCTCTCGGCTATCAAGTATGGTAAGGTTACCGTTAAGCGTAACGAGATGGGCTTGACCGAGTCGTTTGAGATTGAGAAGGACTTCCCAATGTTCGGTAATAACGATGATCGAGTAGACCACCTCGGCGTAGACTTGGTATACTTCTTCAATGAGGAGTTGAAGAAGCACCCTATCTACAAGGGAGCAAAGCCTACATTGTCGCTCTTGACCATCACCTCGAATGTGATGTATGGTAAGAAGACGGGAGCAACACCTGATGGTCGTGCCAAGGGTGTAGCATTCGCTCCGGGTGCCAACCCAATGCACGGACGCGATAAGTGTGGTGCTGTGGCATCGCTTTCGTCGGTTGCAAAGTTGCGTTACCGCGACTCGCAGGATGGTATCTCGAATACCTTCTCGATTGTTCCGAAGTCACTCGGTGTGGACGATGCAACACGTGTCGAGAACCTTGTGACAATGATGGATGGCTACTTCACCAAGGGTGCACACCACCTCAATGTGAACGTGCTCAACCGTGAGATGTTGATGGATGCTATGGAGCATCCGGAGAAGTATCCGCAGCTCACAATCCGAGTTTCGGGCTACGCTGTGAACTTCACCAAGCTCTCGCGTGAGCATCAGTTGGAGGTTATCTAAGTCGGATCGTAGCCATGTCGTTCTGTGAGCCAAGGGGTTGAAAATGAAAATTGTCTTCCTAAGACCGCTTGGCCTCCGACTTATCCGCAGCTCACAATCCGAGTTTCGGGCTACGCTGTGAACTTCACCAAGCTCTCGCGTGAGCATCAGTTGGAGGTTATCT
>JAZNHC010000076.1:0-5313 GCA_045576755.1 Alistipes sp. | reverse complement strand
GATGTTGTCATTCGTAAACAACATTAGAATCAAGACCCCTTCCGACAGCAAACTGCGTATGCTTTCGGCCGAGGAGGTGAAACTTATCGAACCGCTGTTCTATCGCAAGAGTAAGGAGCATTTCGATTTTGAGGATATTGCAAAGAGACTGTCGGGAGGCAAAAAGGGTAATTATGTTCACGTTGCCGATAAGGTGGATGCTCCGTATAAATTCAACTTCAAGATGTCTACGTCGGTCAGCGGTTCCCCAATGACAGCCGCACTGCGCGACATCTTTGGCGATGATTGGCTCTCCACAATGAGTAGCGTTTACATTAAGGGTGAGGGAAAAACCGAGTCGCAAATATTGAACGATGTATGGCATGTTCTATTCTCGTTTGACGATGAGGACAAATTGCGAGAGTGGGCAAAGTCGAATCTTCAACTCAACGATGAGCAGACAATAAAATTTGTTAACATCCCCGTAAAACAGGGCTATGCAGCCTTGAGCCTCAACGCCATAGACAAGATTCTCTCATATCTACGCTGTGGTTATCGCTATGACGAGTCGGTATTTGCTGCCAATATGGAGAAGGTCGTTCCTGTCGAGATGTGGCACAACGATGACACCCGCAAAAAGATCATTAGCGACGTATGCACTATTCTCGATGAATATGCAGATAATCCGATGTATCGTCATCTCACAAAGAAGCAAGCCATAGACAACATGATGCTCGACAATTACGGTATTGGTTATAGCGAGTCAGCACATCTGTACGAGCCTTCTCGCATCGAGGCCTATGCCAAAGTACAACCGAACGCCAATAGCGTATTTCAACTCGGTTCTCCTCGTACATCATCGGTGCGCAATCCTATGGCTATGCGAACACTATTCCGTCTGCGAGCGTTGGTGAATCAACTCCTTAAAGATGGTAAAGTCGATAAAACCACTAAAATCAATATCGAGTTTGCCCGTGGTTTAAACGACGCCAATATGCGAAACGCCATTGAGCGTTTTCAGCGTGAGAACGAGAAGCGTCATAGGGAGCATGCAGACGAGATCGCAAAGTTGTTTAAGGAGGAGTGCGGTGTCGATATCACCCCTACCGAGGATGATATCTTGAAATACCAGTTGTGGATAGAGCAGAACAAACTATGCCTGTACACCGGTGAGCAGATAAGTATAACCGACTTTGTTGGTGCCAACCCCAAATACGATATCGAACATACCATTCCCCGTTCCCGAGGCGGCGACAACTCGCAGATGAACAAGACTCTGTGTCAGAGCGACTTTAACCGTCGCATCAAGTGTGATAAACTTCCAGTACAACTCGCCAACCACGCCGAGATCATGGCTCGCATCGAACAACTCGGCTGGGATAAGGAGATTGATACTCTCGAAAAACGAATTTTTGGGCAGGATCGTGCAGTCAAAAGTGCTGCAACAAAGGAGGTAAAGGATAGAGCTATACGCGAACGCCACTATCTACGAATGAAGCTGAACTACCTGCGTGGCAAGTTGTCCCGCTTCGAGATGACCGAAGTGCCGGAGGGCTTCAGCAATCGTCAAGGTGTAGATATCGGCATTATCGGCAGATACGCCAAGATGTATCTTGAAACAGTATTCGACCGAGTCTATACCATTAAGGGTGCTACCACTGCCGATTTTCGCAAGATGTGGGGCTTGCAAGAGGAGTACAGCAAGAAGGAGCGTGTAAACCATATCCACCACTGTATCGATGCCATCACTATCGCTTGCATCGGAAGTGGTACATACGCCAAGTGGGCACAGTTCCAGCGCGATACCGAGCGATACGACTGGCATAGAGGGCAGAAACCTATATTCGACAAGCCGTGGTCGACCTTTACCGAAGATGTAAAGGCGGTAGCCGACGACTTACTTATTTCGCACTATACTGCTAACAATGTACCTAAACACACTCGCAAAAAGTTGCGCGTGCGGGGTAAAGTGCAACTCAACACCGAAGGTAAGCCTATCTATGTTCAGGGTGATACTGCTCGTGCTGCACTACATCAGCAGACCTTCTACGGAGCAATCAAGCGCGATGATGAAATTAAGTATGTTGTTCGCAAGTCGTTGAGTTCATTGCAACCAGCCGATGTAGAAAAGATTGTTGATGATGCTGTGCGCGAATGTGTTAAGGCGGCTATCGAGCGCGAGGGCTTTAAGGAGGCGATGTCGAAACCCATCTGCTTCAACGAGGCAAAGGGCGTATATATAAAGAAGGTGAGAATCTATACCCCGAGCGTAACTTCGCCTATTCATCTAAAGCGTCATCAAATGCTTTCTCGTTTCGACCATAAGCAAGAGTACTATGTTACAAACGACGGCAACTATTGTATGGCAATTTACGAAGGCACCGATGCAAGGGGTAAAACCAAGCGTACGTTCCAAATCGTCAATAATTTGGAGGCAGCAAAATTCTATAATGGTAAAACTAATCGTTACGACTTGGTACCGCAATCCGACAGTAACGACTATCCTCTAAAATATATTCTCCGCTCCGGAACAATGGTGTTGTTCTACGAAAATAGTCCAGAGGAGTTGTATGAATGTTCGCGTGCCGAGATGTCGAAGAGGTTGTATAAGGTAACGGGAATGAGTTCAACCATAGTGCAACAAAAGTATAGATATGGTATGATGACTCTAAAATATCATCAAGAGGCCCGACCCGCAGGTGAATTAAAAGAGAAAAAGGGTGAATGGAAGATAGGTGAAGAATGCCGCCCTATAATCGTTATCAATCACAATCAGCTCAATGCCCTTGTTGAAGGTTACGACTTTGAGATAACTGTTATGGGAGAAATTAAATTTAAGCATTAGTTGTCTATGTTAAAGCGCACACTATTCTTCTCAACACCTTTCTGTTTGAGCCTTAAAGATAATCAAATGGTTATCAACACCAAACAGATGCCAGATGTTAAAAAGACTGTTCCTATCGAGGATATTGGTTATGTTGTATTGGAGCATCAGCAGACCTCTATTACGCTACCATTGCTTAATGCTCTCTCCGATAACA
This sequence comes from Alistipes sp., assembly GCA_045576755.1. GTDB lineage: Bacteria > Bacteroidota > Bacteroidia > Bacteroidales > Rikenellaceae > Alistipes. Next base: position 2,293 of record JAZNHC010000076.1, on the reverse strand, counting down.
ATGTGGCTGTGATATTTTGTGGCGACAATTGTATGCCCAATGCAATGTTAATGAATCTTGATAGTAACAAGACGCAAGGCGAGAGTTTTCGTGCGCAAATAGAGGCGAGCGAGCCACTGAAAAAGGGTATGTGGAGGCAGGTGGTTGAGGCAAAGATTCGCAATCAAGCTGCGTTATTGAACAAGTTAGGCAAGGATGGCGATTTGTTGAAACCATACTACTCAAATATCAAAAGTGGAGATTCGGATAATCGTGAGGGAGTTGCAGCCAAAATATATTGGCACGAACTATTTGGCGAAGAGTTTATTCGTAGTCGAGAGGGTGCTGCACCCAACAATTTACTAAACTATGGTTACACGCTACTTCGTGCCGCTGTTGCTCGTGCATTGATGGGGTCAGGGCTGTTGCCGGCATTAGGCATCTTTCATCGTAATCGTTACAACGCTTTTCCATTGGCAGATGATATTATGGAGCCATACCGCCCTTATGTTGATGAGATAGTGTATCATATGTATACAAATGGTATCACCGAATTAGATAAAGATGCAAAAAGCCAACTACTACACATATTGTTTACCGATACAGTTTTTAGTAAGGTTACACGACCATTGGAGGTTGGTTTAACAATGACCACGGCTTCGTTGGCTAAATGCTATATGGGCACAAGTAAAAAGATTATATATCCACTACTTGAATAGATTATGTCGGAACTTCGCTTAAATGCTTATCATATTATGTGGCTCTTTGTATTCTTTGACTTGCCAACCACGACTAAAAAGGAGCGCAAATACGCTGCTCAATTTCGTAAGGCTCTTGAGAAGGATGGCTTTTCGATGATGCAATACTCGGTCTATGTTCGCCATTGTCCGTCGAAAGAGAATATGAATGTACATATTGCAAGAGTTCGAGCCTCGATGCCTCCTTCGGGATTGACAAGTATTTTGAGTATAACAGATAAGCAATATGGCGAGATACAGAATTTTTGGGGCAAGGTTGAGCGAGCCAAACTAACAACTCCCCAGCAATTAGAATTTTTTTAGTATATTTGCATAGGTAAGATTCATAAAATAGCATCAAACGCACTTCGCGGGTAGTTCGGAGTTCATTTTGTTAATCATCAAAACGATGTAACTCCATGGGAATAATCGCATAAGATAGCCGGCGTTGTGGTTTGATGTAGAAACAAAATAAGAAACAACTGCTAAGCTAATCGAACATTTCGGTGTTTTGGTTGTGGTTTGATGTAGAAACAAAATAAGAAACAACTATATTTGCGGCCTCCGGCCCTCTTCAAGGTTGTGGTTTGATGTAGAAACAAAATAAGAAACAACGGGATTTTTGGTTGTTGCAGCAGGATTACAGTTGTGGTTTGATGTAGAAACAAAATAAGAAACAACAAGGAATTACCACCAAATACCGCTATTCAAGTTGTGGTTTGATGTAGAAACAAAATAAGAAACAACATCAATAAACAATCTATTTATCAGTCCGCAGTTGTGGTTTGATGTAGAAACAAAATAAGATACAACTGTTTATAGTGTATAAATACCCCTATATAGTTGTGGTTTGATGTAGAAACAAAATAAGAAACAACGCGAGCTCTTCGCCAAGGATAAAGTACACAGTTGTGGTTTGATGTAGAAACAAAATAAGAAACAACTAACCACCCAAGCAAAAACAATCAAAGCATGTTGTGGTTTGATGTAGAAACAAAATAAGAAACAACGGGAAAAAATAGCCCGTACAGCCGTCCGGGGTTGTGGTTTGATGTAGAAACAAAATAAGAAACAACGACAAGGGGCAATCCTTGAACCTCCGACAAGTTGTGGTTTGATGTAGAAACAAAATAAGAAACAACGTGGTCAGCATAACACTTACCTAACCCTGGGTTGTGGTTTGATGTAGAAACAAAATAAGAAACAACATTCAGGCAGCTCATAGGCAGCATCGACGTGTTGTGGTTTGATGTAGAAACAAAATAAGAAACAACATTCAGGCAGCTCATAGGCAGCATCGACGTGTTGTGGTTTGATGTAGAAACAAAATAAGAAACAACGATAAGTGGGAGCGGAAGCATGTCCGCAAGTTGTGGTTTGATGTAGAAATAGAATAAGACACAACCGACAAGCCTACGCTCCACGCCACCACGCAGTTGTGGTTTGATGTAGAAACGGCAAAGATTTCAGAGGCGGTATTGGTTACACCACACTCATATATGAACACATACACTTTCTTGCTCGGAAAGTACGGGGGATAATACATTGATATAAAGCTACATATATAAACTGTCCGA
>JAZNHC010000075.1:0-19409 GCA_045576755.1 Alistipes sp. | reverse complement strand
GCCAAGGCGGTAACGGGTGCAAAGGAGTATCTGAAGGCGAAGGGCAAGAATATTCCTATCGAGTGCGAGGTGCGCTCGTTGGAGGATATCAAAGAGGTCTTTGCTGCAGGTGGTGTTGATAGAATTATGTTCGACAACTTCTCGGTGGAGCAGACTCGCGAGGCGGTGGCTTTGGTGGCTGGTCGTTGCGAAACGGAGTCGAGTGGCGGAATTACCCTCGAAACGCTGCGCGACTATGCCGAGACAGGTGTAGATTTCATCTCGGTAGGAGCTTTGACTCACCAGATCAAGTCGCTCGATATGTCGTTGAAGGCTTGCTAAATAGCAAAAATGGACGAGAAAAGAGGTATAAAATTTCACCCCGTAACAGTGGCCGACAAGCCACTGTTCGAGTATTATATACTCTCGTCCGATGAGCAAAATTGCGATCTCAATTTTGCCAATATATTTTGCTGGAGCGACACCTATCACAGCGAGGTAGCCGAGGCTGTCGGATTTCTCGTAATCCGTTTCGATAACGGCGGAACCAAAAGCTATATGCAACCCGTCGGCAATGGCGATAAATCGCTGATTTTGGAGCTGTTACGCGAGGATGCTTTCGTCGTGCACGCACCGTTGCGACTCTATGGTCTTTCGCGTGAATGGCGCGAATTTTTGGAGGAAAACTACCCTTCGGAGTTTGCCTTCGATGCTCCACGAGCCTTGTGCGACTATATCTACCGCACCGACGATTTGGCATCGTTGCCCGGGCGAAAATATCAGCCGAAACGTAACCATCTGAACCGTTTTGTGGCACGACACGATTGGTATGCAGAGCCTCTTTCGAAGGCGAATATTCGTGATTGCACCACTCTGAACAACAAATGGTTGCAAGGGCGTGAGGTGGGCGAAACGGAACGTGCCGAACAGCAGGCGTTAAATCGCGCCTTTAGCAACTTCGATGTACTCGGTTTGCGCGGTTTGGTCCTCTACGCGGATGGTGCACCTGTTGCGTTTTCGTATGGCACGCCAATAACCCGAAAGACCTTTTGTACGCATATGGAGAAGCACGACGGAGAGGTCGAAGGTGCTGCCACAATGATAAATCGACTGATGGCCCAGTCGCTCGAGGAGGAGTTCGAGTTCGTAAACCGCGAAGATGACCTCGGATTGGAGGGCTTGCGCTTTGCGAAGATGTCGTATCATCCCGCCATTTTATTGGAGAAGATTTCGGCTCTTCATCTCACCGAGGAGCAGCGCGAAATGCGACGTATGTGGCACGAAATTTTCGGTGATGAATATCAAGAGATAGACTCGTTTTTGGTCAATCATGATGACGCTATGCCGTTGATATATAAGGAGGAAGGATCTGTTGTGTCAATGCTGTTTGTGGTGCCTTTGCAGATGTGGAACAAGCGTGTTGCCTATATCTATGCCGTAGCTACAAAGCCCGAATTCAGGGGGCGTGGCATAGCGTCGAAATTGCTGAACGAGGCGTTAAAAATGGCTGCCGAGAGTGGGCGTTTTGATGTTGCAGCTCTCATTCCGAGCAGCACCGAATCGAAGCGGTTGTACGAGCGGATAGGTTTTGTGGATAGTCGTGTGCCGATGGAGTTCGAGGCAAACGATTATCTCGGTACGGGCTCGGTGCCACACGATCTTGCAATGACCTTAGAATTAGTAAAATAAAAGACCAAGGCGCAGTGTCTTGGTCTTTTATTTTGCGGTAATGACTTTCGTTACTTCTGCATCTCCTTCGAGAGTTGCTCGGCACGTTCCAACGCCTTGTCGATGTGGTCGAGAACATTCTCCTTGCCAAGTTTATCAACTATACCTGCACGCTCTATTGCGTTGTATACCTTCTTGTTTACACCCGAGAGGATGACGCACTGACCCATCTTCAATGCAGCCTCGATAAAGATTTCGAGGTTGTGCAAACCCGTAGAGTCTATAAATGTAACCTTACGCATACGAACAATACGTATAGGCATCGAATCGCGCATCGAGGTCATCTCCTCGAATTTTGTGGCGATACCGAAGAAGAGAGGTCCGTTGATCTCGTAAACCTCGACACCCTCAGGAATTGAGAGGTGTACATCGCCCTCCTCGCCGTCGTGGTGCAACTCCATCTCATCGCGCAATACCGAGATCTTCGATGTCTCCATAATGCGTCGCACGAAGAGTACCACTGCCAAAATCAGACCCACCTCGATTGCTATTGTAAGATCGAAGATGATGGTCAGGAGCATTGTGGTAAAGAGAATTGCAATGTCCGAGCGCGACTGACGGCACATCGAGCGAATGGTGCGCCAACCACTCATATTGTACGACACCATAATCAGCACACCTGCCAAGCATGGCATCGGAATAGCACCTACCAAACCACCTAAGAAGAGCAGCACGAGGAGCAATACGATGGTGTGAACAATACCTGCAACAGGGGTGCGACCACCATTGTTGATGTTTGCCATTGTGCGGGCGATAGCTCCGGTTGCAGGGATGCCACCAAAGAATGGAACTACCACATTTGCAATACCTTGTGCCATCAATTCGGTGTTGGAATTGTGGCGCGAGCTGATCACTCCGTCGGCAACCATAGCCGAGAGCAACGACTCGATAGCACCCAACATAGCGATGGTGAAGGCGGTTGGAAGCAGAGCCTGAATGGTGCTCCAAATAGGCTCATCGCCAAGCTCCGGCAGACGGAACTCGGGCAGTCCGGACGGGAGCTGGTAGAGGTCGCCGATAGTGGCTACAGGGTGGATACCTGCGTAACGCTCCAAAGCCCAGCAGAAGGCTGTCATAACGACAATTGCGAGCAGCGATCCCGGAATTTTTTTCGAGATGTAAGGGGTGCCGACGATAATCAGAATCGAGGCGACACCGATGCCTAAAGCCCACCAATTTGTGTTGCCGATGTTGTCGAAATAGCATCCCCACTTCTCGATAAAGTTGGCAGGCACATCTTTGATGCCAAGTCCCAATAAATCGTTAATCTGAGTGGAGAAGATAGTTACGGCAATACCCGCTGTGAAGCCCACGATAATAGGGTAGGGCATAAATTTGATGATCGAGCCGAGCTTAAATACGCCCATCAAAATCAGCATCACGCCTGCCATTATGGTTGCTATGGCAAGGCCGCCGAGACCAAATTGCTGAACGACGCCGTAGATGATGACGATAAATGCGCCTGTCGGACCTCCGATCTGTACGCGCGAGCCACCGAGTGCCGAAATTATAAAGCCTGCGATAATTGCAGTTACCAAGCCCTCTGTAGGGCCTACTCCCGACGCTATACCGAATGCAATGGCGAGTGGAATCGCCACGATGCCGACAATGATACCCGCCATTATATCCTTCGCAAACTTTGCGCGATCATAGTGGCGCAGAGTGTAGAATATTTTCGGGTCGAAATCGATAGAAAATTGAGGTTTCATACTATCTGTTTGTTCAAAAAAAAATTAACCTAACGCGCTGCAAAGGTATTGCAAAAATGCAAATCTTGTTCGCTTTGCGAGGGAAATTTTTTCGTGCGCGTGTATGTGTTTTGTAAGCCGTTGAAAATCAACACGATGTGGCTATATGAATTTATAATTGTCAAATTTGTTGTATTTTTTCGACTATCTATTCTATTTTTTGAGAAAAAAAAGCTATTTTTGTAGTGGTGAAACTATCTCAAAACGGGAGCGAACAGCGTTTTGGGGTTATCTGAATATAGTTTTGTTATGATGTTAAAGGTGAGATATAGCTTATTGTTGGTTGTGGCTCTGTTAGTCAGCTTGGTGGCGGAGGCAAGATCTACTGAGGGTGGTCTCGGCACTGATACCGTGAATACTGACCGCGAAAGTGCCGCGAAGAGGGCAGCCCTTGTGCAAAGTATTAGGGATATTGCTATCTACTACGAGCACGATAGGGCGTGGCCTCGTTGGGACTATTCGAGTAATAAGAAGACCTACGACATCTTGGTAGATGTAGTCTATCAGTTGTCGCGTCAGCAGAATACCCGCGCAATGGTTATCGAGGGTGCAGCATCTCCAATCGGATCCGAGCGTTATAATCACAATTTGGCGATGCGCCGTGCGCAGATCTTGCGTGATATCATTGTTCGAATGAAGGGCGGTGGCAATTTGCGAATTGAGGTAGTCTCAACGGGTGAGGACTGGGATACCTTCTACCACTATGTCTACCAAAACTACAAAAAGCCAAATCGTGAGGCGGTGCTTCAAATTTTGCGAAAAGATATTTCGCACGACGAGAAGGAGATGGAGCTGAAGCATCTCGACAGACATAAGACGTGGCGTTTGCTGGTGAAGGAGTTTATGGCATCGGCCCGTAATGCAGCCGTTATTCGATTTGTCGAGATAAAGGATTTGAATCCTAAGAAACCGAAGTTCGAGCCAATGCGTCCATTGGTTTTGGGCGAGATTGGCGATATCCCTATAAAGATGCAGCCGATCCTGCCTCAGCTCAAGTGGCCTGCACGTTTGGTTTCGCTTGCCGATCTGCGAAAGCCCGATTTCTACCTCCACGAAGTGGATGTGTTCGGGGATGAGAAGTTGAATCTGATTAGTGTGACTCCGGTTGCTGAGAGCGATTTGGGTGGCCCGTACATCTGCACAAAGAAGCAGGAGGTAACGGGGTCTATTGCTCTCGGAGTTGATCCTATTGCCCAAACGTCGTTGGGTGGTCCGTCGATCTTCGCTAAGACACAGGATCTGACCTCGGATTTGGATCTCTTCTCGGTTGCACCATTTGCCGAGAGTTCGTTGGGTGGTCCGTCGATCTTCGCCAAGGAGCAGGATGTGACTTCGGATTTGAATATCTTCTCGGTTGCACCATTTGCCGAGAGTTCGTTGGGTGGTCCTAAGATCTTCGCCAAGACACAGGATCTGACCTCGGATTTGACAAACTCGGTAGACCTTGTCACGGCAGGTGATATGGCATTCGCACCTATCTATGTTGCCGGTGGTGGCGTTATTTATGAACCAAACGACGACTTGGCCGGTAAGATATCGCTGCTCGGCGAATCAGAGTTGTTGCCTCCGCAGCACAGAATCGTGACAAGAGTTTTGCGTAAGCCTGTTGTGGCCGTACGTACAAATCTGCTTGTGCCGGCACTCAACATTGGTGTCGAGGTGCCAATCAAGACCAATTGGTCGGTAGGTGCCGACTACTACTTCCCTTGGGTATGGCCTAAGAAGGATAACAAGAACTGCTTCGAGTTGCTCAGTTGGGGCGTTGAGGGACGCTATTGGTTCGGTAAGAACAGAACTGTGTTCAACCGCTTGCAGGGACACTCGGTGGGTGTATATGGCTATATGGGCTACTTCGACTTCGAGCGTAACTTCAAGGGACATCAGGGTGAGTTTGTCAATTTCGGTATTGACTATACCTATGCTATGGCGGTGGGTAAGAAGAAGGCGATCCATTTCGAGTTCTCTATCGGATTGGGCTATATCCACTCGCAGGCGAGAAGGTATACGGTAATAGAGTCGGCAGGTCCGCTTATTGATAATAAGATTACAAGAAAGATAAATTATTTTGGTCCTACGAAGGCTAACGTGTCACTTGTAGTCCCAATCTTCAAGAAGGTAGTGGTAAAGGATATAGAGTAAGTTGAGAGCAGTAAAGCTTATATTGATCGCGACAATTGTTTTGGCTTTTTCCATTGGCTGTAAACGAAGGCCGTTGGAAGATCAGTATTTGCGTGTCTACCTCGATCTTACCATCAACCGTGATGTGCTCAATTATGACGTCGCAAAAGATGAACCCGGTCTGATGCGAGTGGCATTTTTCGATGCTGTCACGGGCAAATATCTCAGCCACGACTTTGTCTCTCACGAAGGCGGTTATATCTTTGCACCACACGGCGATGTCGATATGGTGGTCTACAACATCGAGGCGGGTGAAACACATCTGCGTAACTACTATTCGTGGTCGGGTATGGAGGCTTTCACGAACGAAGTGAGTGAGCAACAACGCAGTCGCTTTACCCGTTTTCTGGAATCGCGCGTGGATACGCGCCCATCGTACGAGGATATTCGTGTGACCCCGGGTCATCTTTTTGTCGCGCGCGTGCGAGGACTCCACATTCCACAACACATTACCAACGATGTTTTCGTCATCGAGGCTACAGCCGAGACGGTTGTCGAGAGCTGGACTATCGAGGTGGACGGCATTACCGGTATGGAGTGGGTGGGCAGCGTCTCGATGATGCTCTCTGGTCAGGTGGGCTCGAATTTTATCTCGACAAATACCCGTTCAACAGACCCTGTGGCTATATACTTCGATGTTGTGAGTGCGCAACGTCGAAATGCTGTTATGATGTCGAAATTCGAGACCTTCGGACGCGAAAAAACGAGTGGCGACAAGGCGTTGTTGAGCATCTTGTTTGTCGATGTGCAGGGTCACCCGTATATGTACAACTTCGATGTCTCGGACCAGATGGAGAACAATCCAAAACAACATATTGTTATTCGGGGCGACATAAACATTCCGAAGCCGGAGATTGGAGGCGGCTTTGCTCCGGTGGTCGATGATTGGAAGGAGTTTGAGTACGATGTAGACATATAACACCATAGGATGCAGATATCATAAAACCTTAAAACACAATAGAAAACAGAGGAAATTTTAACAAACAATTTTTAACAAACAAATTTTTACAAATTATTTACTTATTTATTCACTTTCAAAAACTTTTTAGCTATGAAAAAGATCTTTTTATTTGCTGTAGCAGCGATGGTGTCGTTGAGCAGCTGTGTGCAGACTGAAGAGGTTTACACAGGTAAGTCGAACGAGATGGGCTTCAAGTCAGCCGTAACTCGTGGAATCGTGCAGACAAACGACGACATGGTTTATCCTGTTTCGGTGTCGGCAGTGTTGGACAACTCCAACGATTCGACAGTTAATTTCACAACTTATTTCGAGAACGCAGAGTTTGTCTACGACGAGGGTACCGAGTTGTGGAAGGGTAACCCTGCAAAGTATTGGCCAACAAGCGGCGATATGCACTTTGTAGCCCTCAGCCCATATCCAGTCAAGAGCAAGATCACAAGCACCTATGCTGCAGATGGTACTTTCGAGAAGCTCGAGTTCGGTACTATCGATAACAACATTATGGATCAGCACGACGTGCTCTTCAGCGATGTTCTCAGTGTACAGGCACCGCAGACTGCGGCTCAGCCTTTGCTCTTCCACCACGCTTACGCACAGCTCAACGTAACCTTCAAGAAGACCGACTCGGCTGCTGCCGTTGTTGTTAAGTCGGTTTCGGTTGAGGATGTTAATTTGAGCGGTATCTTGAGTGTTACCCCTGTAATCGGTGGCACAAGCACAGCTACTTGGACTAAGGGCTTGCCTATATCGCGCTACTTCTTGGATGACGATGCAACAGGTGTTGAGGACGGTAAGCTCGATGCAACACTCGTATCTGATTCGACTTTCTCGCCAAAGCCTGTTGTTGTGATCCCAGGTGCACAGACCGAGATAGTTATCGTATACACTATCGACGGTTATGAGCACACCTACACTCACGCCCTCACAGGCGATTGGGAGATGGGTTACAAGTACACCTACAACTACACTATCAACGTAAACGAGATTATCTTCGACTGCGATGTTGAGGATTGGATCCCTGTTGATGGCGGTAACATTACCATCTAATTCCCAAAACAACCTAATCCGTGGGGGCTTGACCGCCCCTACGGGTACAAGAATAGAGCACAGATAATAGAGTACAGATATCAGATGTCGAATTACAGATAACAGATATCAAATAACAGAGAGCAGATGCGTAAGGTATTGATAATAGCAATTATGGCATTGGCATTGGTGGGTTGTAACGAGCCGAAGCCGATAGTGGGGCAACATCAGATAGGGTTTGCTTCGCAGATGCCTCGTACCATCATCGAAGGTGTCGAGGATCTGCGTAAGTACGATATGCGCCTTTACGGCACATACACTCTTGACGGACTCTCAGCCCGCCTTTTCGATGCCGAGCGACTCTACTACAATGCCGAAATACCGGGTTGGGATTACGATACACCGCAGTATTGGATGATGGGTGCATCGTATCGTTTCTGTGCGGTGAGTCCGTACGAGGCACCTTGCACCTACTCCGATGCCGAAGGCAAAGTGACATTGGGCAGCTACGAAGGCTCGACAGGCGGTCCCGATCTGTTGTACGCTGTGGCTACACGCAATTTGAAGGATAACGAGGACTTCTCGACTGTATTCTTGAACTTCCGCCACGCGTGCGCTGCCGTGCAGTTCAATATCATAAATGCCTCGAATGCTGTGCTGACCGACGTACGCAACATACGCCTTGTGGGATTGCAAAACCGCGGCTTCTTCTACTTCGATACGGAGGGTATGGCTATGTGGAATTTGGACGGTACAACCATCAGCGATGTGGCAGCTACACAACCCTATGGTGGTGCCTGCACCCTGCCTGAAGGTGGTCTGCCCGTAAATATCAATGTGCGCCATTCGTTGTACGACAACGGTGCGATATTGGTCTTGCCGCAGACAATCTACAAGACCTCGGTGACTCTCCATATGGAGTATATCAAAAATGGCGATAGCAGCTATGCTGTAAGAAATATCGAGTTAGGAAAACTTGGTGGTACAACCCCTACCGAGTGGAAGCCCGGCGAGAAGTACGAATACACACTGACCATTACCGACAATACCATCACTACCGAGGTTAGGGTGGTTGATTGGATTGATCATTATGTAGATTTATAGGAGGAGCGAAGATGAGAGTAGCAATGCGTAAGATATTCACATTATCAATTGTGGCAGCGTTGGTCGTGGTGCTGACCCTGTCGTGCAATAATGGGGATGTTACAGTTGGTAATTTGGGCGATATTACCTTCAATGCCAAGCATATACAGCGAGGCGCGATGACACAGGATGATATTGACAATGGTACGGTATATATTTGTGGTGTTCAGAACAACACCACGAAGCTGTACTCGAATGCTCCGATTACGCGCGATGCTGCTACGGGAAAGTGGTTCCCGCAGACCAAGCGCAGCTGGACCGAGGGTAGCAGCTACTCCTTCTATGGCTACGCCTACAACACCACAAACGGTTTGACCATAGTAAGTGGCAAGGATGGTCTCGAGATTGGTGTGCAGCAGCCAACTACCTATAATGAGGATGCGATGATCGACTATCTGCTCTCCTACACCTTCAAGGTCGCCAATGGTGCGATGAAACCGATTGTGCAGATTCATCTCGAGCACGCTATGTCGCTTGTCGAGATATATGTGGTGCGAGGAAATATGTTCGATGCGCGCCTTACGAAGATGACCTTCGAGAACGTCTACTCGCAGGGCGATATGAAGTGTACCTCGCAAGCGGTGGTGAACTCGGGCGAGCGAAATGTATGGCAGGTGTCGCCTTCGGGCTCGAACAATGCGGTCTACACCTTCGAGCCTACAGCCACGACCATCATAGGCGGCAAGCGCGAAAATACGGAGGCGAAGATGTCGGTAATGTGTCTGCCTCAGCAGATAACAGCCAACACCAAACTCACCATCGAGTACGAAATCAACGAGAAGGTGACTCCTGATAGTGCCGACAATTTTGTGGCGCACAAGGAGGAGTTCTACCTCTACAACTATAACCCGGTAAACTACGAGTCGGGACACCGCATCATATATACGGCAACCATCGACTCGGGTGTAAACCTCGAAGGCGTGGTCGAGGATTGGATTGATGTAGATTATATCGAGGGTACCGTCTTGCCCGAGATTCAGTAAGGAGGAGTGAGAATGAAGAGAACGCTGAAATATATATCATTGCTGGCTATCGTTACACTGCTGCTGTCGGGATGTGTGAATGATCGCGACCTGGGTGTTGATGGCGGCAAATCAATGGAGGTGCGCCTCTGGGCTGACATAGGTTACTCGCCTAATATTGTCTATTCGCCCACTTCAACGCGCGGAAATGCCAACTCTACGAGCGGTATTATCGACGCTGCTACCGATACCGTTATCTCGATGGGTATGGTGCGACTTGACGAGATATATTCACCTTCGTACCCTGCATTTGTCGATTGTGGAGAGCCTATTCTTGCCGAGATGGGCAGGCCAGATCCGGCAAATAGCTATATCCGCGATATCGTCTTTACGAGTGTTGCGCAGTTCTTCTACAACACCACCGATTATGTGAAGTATGTGGCTTGGCAGCCGTGGCGTCAGGGTGAGGAGGGTTATGAGTATAACACCACACCGACAGCTACAACCATCAGAATGCCTATCACGGGCGATTCGGATATCCTGTACGGCAATGTTACTACGGGATCACAGTCGGAGGGCTTCGAACTGATGACCTTCGACCATGCATTGTGCGTCTATCGCATATATATTTACACGATGCAGGAGGAGGGTAGCACCCAATCTGTGGCGTGGGGTACGCTCGAAGATATGAATATCGAGTCGTTGCCGACATCGTGTATACTCACCCTTCCGAAGGATGACGAGGGCAAGTTTGGCATCGAATATGAGGGTAGCGAAACGCTCTACCTCTCGGACGAGAACAACAACATCTTCTTCTCGCCCGGCGATAAGATTCCGGTAGGTTTGGCTAATCGTCGAATGGTTGCCAAGTGCGTTGCAGCACCTCCGGCAAACGGATTGCTCAACATCTCGCTCTCGACAAGTGCTGCTACGGCACGTCAGCGTGTATCCATAGCGCGAAACTTCAAGGCGGGACACGCCTATGACATCGTGTTGCGCTTTTCAAATCACGGTTTGATAAATGCCGATGTCTCGGTGAGCGATTGGAAACGCCACGATGAAGTTATCGAGCAGAATGTGGATGTGGATATGTTCTACAACCTCTCGAACTACGAAACCGCCAACTCCTATGTCGTGAACTCGGCAAACTATGGCTACTGCTTTGACGCTACAATCAAGGGTAATGGCAACAGCTCGTTGGTGGGTGGCGGTGACACCGCGCTTAAGCCCGGGTATATCGATATCCTCTGGGACGATACACCGATGATCACCGTCAATGGAGTGCAGCGCAAGGCTCTGACACTCGACATGCACGAGTTGTCGTTGGGACGAGTATTGTTCCATGTTCAGGGTAATCCCGACAATGAGGAGGATAAGAAACTGCTCTCGGAGGGTAATGTCGTTATTGCGGCATACGACGAGGAGGGTGGCAACATCTTGTGGACTTGGCACATATGGATCACCGACAGGGTGAAGGCGCAGGGTTACCCTAACGGATATATCGTGCAGGATAGGAACCTCGGAGCATTGTCGTGCGAGCCTGACGGTGGCGCAGGTATGAAAGGTTTGTACTACCAATGGGGTAGGCCGACACCGTTCAATACTGTGGCTTCGGGAGTGTATGGTGCCGTATCGAAGGTGCCGAGCGACGCTTCGCAGGTGGCTACCGTGGACGAGGCAGTGAAGAATCCTACCACACTGTATGGCAGTGGCGACACTTCGGGCTACGATTGGTTGGCGACAAAGAACAACGCCTTGTGGGGCTATCAGAACGAGCATACCGACCTCGAAAAGACGATCTACGATCCGTGTCCTCCGGGATATATGGTTGCAGATATGCGCGTATGGCAGAATATAGCACAGTACGAGAAGAGTGGTGGTTGGCAGAGCGGTACCGGTGTAAATCTCTCGGTTGCTTCGAACAATGTGTGGTACCCGTTCCAGGGTTATATCGAAAGCGACGGTACGGAGCACGCTGTAAACAATATGGTGCGATTGTGGTCGAGCGTTATCGACTTGCGCACCGCGAGAGAGCCATATGAGTTGCGCTATACATCAAGTGGCAATTCGAGTTGGAATTCGGCAGAGAGCCATCGTAATCGCGCATTGCCTGTACGTTGCGTATCGAGCCACTCGACAGAGATCGTGACAAATCTGAGTGCTTCGCAGACCGCAAATTGCTATATGATACATCGCCCGGGCTACTATAAGTTCAAGGCTACGGTGCGAGGTAACGGTGTGGGAAGTTTGCTGCCTCTCGGAGGAACAACCACAGCCGAAATCAATGGCGGACTTTCGATAAATATTGCTCCGGCAAAGGTCGATTTCCTGTGGTGGCAAGGCGATTTTACGGAGGTTACGGGCAACGCGAGCGATGTTGAAAATCTTATCCCGTTGCAGTTCCTCAACAACGGCGAGATTGACGAGGAGGGATATGTAACCTTCTACGTGGGCAACTATCACAAGGGCAATGTGGGCTTGGCAGCATACGATGTCGATGGCGAGATCTTGTGGTCGTGGCACTTGTGGTTTACCGACAAACCTACCGATCTGATTACGGGTAACTACACCTTGATGGATCGATACCTTGGTGCTACAACGGCTCCGAGCACGTCGGGATCTTCGATCTCGTTTGCGAACGAGAAGGAGCGAATGGCGACATACGGATTCTACTACCAATGGGGACGAAAGGACCCTATTATGGGACCTCCGTCGTTTGCTGCGGGCAGCGAAACGGTGAATGGGAAACCTAAGTCCTCGAAATATTGGGTCAAGAACTATATGTCGGGCGAGTGGAGTAGCCGCAACGATATCGATACTGCGGCTGCAGCGAACATACCCGATGTAATACAGAACCCGATGACCTTCTATATGAGTACTTCGCTCTGCGGAAATACGACGTGTGGTTGGTTTCCTGCAACATTTGCAGACGGATATACCAATGTGGCACTTTGGGGCTATGCCGTGAAGGACTACTCGATTCAGGGACAGACCTTCTCCAAAACCATGCACGATCCGTGTCCTCCGGGCTATCGAACTCCATTCCACCACGCTTGGGGTTACCTGATTAACGGAACCCACTACGGATATACCTACGAGGAGAATGGCGGAAATGTCAATTTCTCGAATAATGAGGCTTCGTTCGATAACTACGGAATAGTATTTAACAAGACATATTTCGATAGGGCGTGGTATCCGTTTGTGGGCTATCGTTATCCGACAACGGGAGGCTATCGCGAGGTAGGTACGAATGGTTGGATGCTTACGGGTATGCCTATGGGACAGTATAATACCCGAACATATATCTACACCAAGACATATACGGGACAGGTTACATCGCAGACTACAAATGGTGGCTATGGTGCAGCCTATGGAATGCCGGCGCGATGCCAGAAAGATTAAAAACGAGGTATGGGTATGAAGAGAATATATTGGATTCCGACAATTATGTTTGCGCTATCGTCGTGCGTTGTAACGGACGATAGTGTGAATATAGGTGCAGGTGCAGTGGGAGGCATTGACGCAGATGCCACAATTGCCCCTACGTGTGTTGTAGAGTCGCGTGATGTGTCGCGTGCCAAGAGTGCAGGTATTGCGGTGCGTTCGCTTATAGACCAGACATCCACCAACCATATGGAGTCGAATTTCCTCCGTTTGGACGAGGATTTGAATGACCTGAATGACGGGTTATACACCTTTACGGGTTACGATGCAACAACTCCGTACCACACCAATTGGAACAAGGCTCTGCTGCTCGAGTCGATAGTTGCTTCGCCCGATAATACCGAAGATATTCACTATCGCTCGGTGTCGTTGGAACCTATGCAATCATACAAACTGAATATCGTTGAGGAGAAGATCGACGATGTGATACACCGCGATACCACCCATTTCTACCATACGCGAATGGTGGGATGGTACCCTATGAACTGCAAGCTTCCGCGTCGTGAGGGTGTTCCTGCAACGGCGCAGTTCGACTATTCGGAGTTTGACGCTGTGCGCTTGAACGAGAAGGTCGAGATTGATGGCGTGCAGAGGGATGTTGTAGCGGTGCAATTCAAGGGACTCGATGGCGAGACCGACCTAATGGTCAGCAATGTTTGTGAGGGACAGTCGTGGCATAAGTACAATGCTGCAACGCCTCATCGTAGCGATGTTCATCCGACAGATGGCAGCAATGTCTACCGCCAACCTTTCGGACACAACTTCGCCCTGCCTGCATACTCCAACTACTTCACCTATCGTCACTATCGCTCGGCAATTCGTGTTACGGCGTATGCCGACCAGAGCCCGCAGAACCTCTTAATGTGGGGTGAAATACGCGATGTCGTCGTACGAAACCAGCCAACATCGTGCAAAGTGTGGCTGCCGACACGTTTGGGCGAGTTTGGCGAGGTCTACCATTGGGGCGATTACGACAATCTGCCAATAGTGCGAACACCGATGTTCGATAACGACTCGAACCATCCTGAGTACCACGATACGGCTATCTATCCGGTAAATATGAAGGGCTCGTCGTCGAAGAACGACTACTACCTCGGATATTCGTTGATCCAACCAAATAGGAGTGTCGAGTTGGAGATCCACACCGCATCGGGAGTATATTGCACCGTCATCGAGGCGAAGCATAAGGTCGAAGATGAGAATGGCAACGAGGTCGAGATCGATCTGTTCGAGGCGGGATACATCTATGATGTAAAGCTCAACTTCCACACCGACGGAACGATAGGTGCTATCTTGCAGAAGGAGGGCGATGAACGCTACTATGACCTCTCGCGCCTACACGAATTCGAGGTGGATGAGGTGCTCGATAAGAGTCTTATATCGACCTTTAAGATTGCCAACTGCTACATCGTCGATCCTAACGAATACAAGGATGGCGAGGGTAACGATGTCTACGACGGTTACTGCTTCTTGGCGATGATTGTCGGTAATGGCGAGTCGGGTATTATCTCGTCGGGAGCGCAGACACTCTACCCCGAGTCGGAGGAGATCAGACCTGTTACAGCACATCTTTTGTGGGAGAGCAGCCTCGGACTTATCTCGGACATAGAGTTGAAATTTGGTTACGTACGTTTCAAACTGCCCGATTCGTCGGCACGCGGAAATGCCGTCATTGCCGTCTATGACGAGGAGGATAATGTGCTGTGGTCGTGGCATGTATGGATTACGGATCGCCCAGCCGAGCAACACTTCTCTACGGGTGAGCACGAAATAACCATTCTCGACAGAAACCTCGGAGCAACGGCTGCGACCTGCACCAATGCGAATGATGCATTGGCGACATACGGCTTGTACTATCAGTGGGGACGTAAGGATCCTTCGATGGGACCTCCGACCTACAATTACAACCCTATCAACCTCAATACGGCACCATATTACGACTTCTCCTCCGACGAGAAGACGGCTGCCGAGGTTACGCAGTTTGCCGAACCATCGCTTCGCAACGGAGTGGAGAACCCGATGTATCTGATTTTGCCTACAGCACAGCCATTGTCTTACATCTTCAATTGGACATATCGTCGTTACGACTTTTTGTGGGGTTACGATAATATTACGGGTATGACCACAAAGACCATATACGACCCATGTCCGTATGGCTATCGTGTTCCAAGTAGTGAGCTGGGTGCACTCTTCAGTATGGGCAGCGGCTCGGCAGGAACGTACGGATATACGCGCACCATCAATGGCACACAATTCTTCTTCCCGTATGCAGGATTTAAGGGCGTGGATGTGGGTTTGAACTCACTTATATGTTCGTGGAAGTATGTGGGCAAGAAGGGTGACTATCAATCGTCAATGTACTGCGACGATGCCAACGCCTCGAACAATGGCGGTATCAACCAATATATGCACCGTTCGCGTGTCTACATCTCGAGTGCCGATACCTGGACCGAGACAAACGTCGGAACATATACGGGCAATCTGCACATAGACTTTGCGAACCGTCGTACCGCAACATCGGTGCGATGCGTTAAGGACGAGAAGATAGGAAGTATCACGGCTACACTCACCCCTTCGGTCAAGTCGTTAGTGCCCGATACGCAGATATCGCTCGCCTACAAGGCTCACTCATACGGAAGCGTCATCGAAAATATCTCGATTGTGGCAATCTACACTACCACCTCGGGAGAGCGCGTCGAGAGGGAGATTCGTACTATTGAGAATTGTGGTGAGTATGTGGTGGATGGCAACATCTCCTATATCACACCTTCCGATTGCAACGACTCGGGTGTTTTGTTCCACCTCATTGTTCGCAATGAGCACGGATTGGTCTATACCGAGGAGGTGACTTTGGTGAAGACCACTATCGAGGCAAGCTTCAATCGTTGGGAGGATACAATGGATGCCGACGTAACCAATAGTAGCAGAAACTTCGTCATTGTTGGCGAGGAGATTCGCTACTATGTAAACGTATCTGCCGATGCCGACCCTTCGTCGGTGACTATCAATGGCGAGCAGGCAACCCGCAGTGGTAGCTTCTCAGGTAGTCAGGTGTCGAATACCACTTGGTATATAACCCTGTCGAAGGCGACAAAGGGTGTCTACGATATGACGGTGGATGTGACGGTGAACGACAAACAGAAGTCGATAGAGTGCGAGCCGTTGGTTGTGTATGGTTTGAACGTGGGTGCGCGTACCACTTCGATAGATACGAGTGGAAATATGCTCTATATGTTGCAGAATGCGGCATATACCTCGACATACCTCACCTCGACAAATACGACAGTCTCTGCCAACACTTCGCAGAACTACTATAATCTGTTCACTATCGAAGGTGCAGCCATAAGGAGTGTGTCGCGCGGAACATACTTCAGAGGTACGAACGGAAATATCTCGTTTAATGCTTCGCCTACCAACTATACGATTACCACTTCGGGAAATAATATTCATATCTACACCCTTTCCGGCAATTCGTGGTGGCAGCAGACCTACTATCTGCGCCAGACAAGCAATACGGCAGTGTCGGCTTCGACAAGTACAAGCAACAGAAATTGGAACCTTCTGCCTGTTACTTACGATATGCCGTAGAGGATTTATGCGGTGTGCAAAATGCCTAAATAACAATTATTTTCGTATTTTGCACTCTGCATTCTCCATTTTTAATTTTATTTATTACCTTTGCACCCGGAAATTTCAATAATATAAAAATATACAACTATGACAATTACAGCAGCTGATATCAAAATCGGTATGTGCATCGAGATGGATGGCAAGACTTTCCTTGTTGTCGATTTCCAGCACTGCAAGCCAGGCAAGGGTCCGGCTTTCGTTCGTTCAAAGCTCAAGAATTTGGAGAATGGTCGCGTTCTCGAGAACACCTTCTCGTCGGTAGGAATCAAGATCGAGCAGGTACGTGTTGAGCGTCGGCCTTACCAGTTTACCTACGAGGATGACCTTGGTGCTCACTTTATGCACACCGAGACATTCGAGGAGATCAACATCGAGAAGTCGCTCATCGACAACTACGACCTTATGGCAGATGGCCAGATCGTTGAGGTTATGTACCACACCGACAAGGATGTCGTTTTGGCTGCCGAGTTGCCACCAATCGTTGATATGGAGGTAACCTACACCGAGCCAGGCATCAAGGGTGATACCGCTTCGACCAACTCGTTGAAGCCGGCAACCGTAAACACCGGTGCTACTATCAAGGTACCTTTGTTCATCAACACAGGCGACAAGATCCGCGTTGATACCCGCACTCGCGAGTACTACGAGCGTATTAAGTAATCGTCGTTCCACGACAAAATGGGATGTTGGCACTGATCCGACATCCCTTTTTTTGTGCTATAAGTACAATTTTTGCTATATTTGTACCATCAAAAGCAATAGATATGGAGTCGTTAAAGGAGATATTCAAGATAGGAAATGGTCCTTCGAGCAGCCACACTATGGGACCGAAACTTGCGGCAGAGCAGTTTTTGGAACGTTGCCCCGATGCCGAGGGTTACCGTGTGACTCTCTATGGCTCGCTTGCTGCAACAGGCAAAGGTCACTTGACCGACAAGGCTATCGAGTCGGTGTTGCAGACGGTAGCTCCCACCGAAATTGTGTGGAAGGCTGACGTAGTGTTGCCATTCCACCCCAACGGAATGCGCTTCGAGGCACTGCGTGGTGGCGAGGTCTACGACGAGTGGACAATTTACAGCATAGGCGGTGGAGCTTTGGCAAACGAAGATACCAAGCCTGCCGATAAACCGCAGATCTACTCTATGAGCACTATCAGCGAGATTAAAGATTGGTGCTACCGCGAGGGTAAGACCTTTTGGGAGTATGTGGAGGATTGCGAGGGCAAGGAGATTTGGGGCTATCTCGATAATATCTGGACCGTGATGTGCGAGACTATCGAGCGCGGATTGAACAATGACGGCGTGTTGCCCGGAGGTTTGAAGGTGGCGCGTAAGGCGAGCACCTATTTTGTGAAGTCTAAGAGCTTTACCGATTCACTCTCCACTCGTGCCAAGATATATGCCTACGCACTTGCCGTAGCCGAGGAGAATGCTTCGGGTGGCACGGTCGTTACGGCCCCGACCTGCGGTTCGTGTGGCGTGTTGCCGGCTGTGATGTACCACCTGACAACGTCGCGCGGATTTCTTCGTATTCGTGTCTTGCGTGCGTTGGCAACGGCAGGATTGTTCGGCAATGTCGTAAAGACCAACTCCTCGATTTCGGGTGCGGAGGTTGGATGTCAAGGCGAGATTGGCGTGGCTTGTGCTATGGCTGCCGCGGCGGCCTGCCAGCTCTTTGGTGGAACCCCTGCACAGATTGAATACGCCGCAGAGATGGGTTTGGAGCACCACTTGGGACTCACCTGCGACCCTGTATGTGGTTTAGTGCAAGTGCCTTGCATCGAGCGCAATGCCATTGCCGCAGCTCGAGCATTCGACGCCAACACATACGCTACTCTTTCGGATGGCTCACACTTGGTGTCGTTCGATAAGGTGGTGGAGGTGATGAACGAAACGGGACACAATCTGCCGTCACTCTATCGCGAGACGTCGGAGGGTGGTTTGGCAAAGAAAGTGGAGCGTTAGAGTGATACAGCTATATACAGAGAGAGGAGTGTCTAAAAAAAACTTGTTAGGCACTCCTCTCTTCTATCTGTAATGTCTTAGAACTCGTAGAAATAGATCTTTGCCGACTTGATCTTGCACTCATCCACGCTGTGTAACTTTATGAAACCCTTTCGGTTGATGAAACGCATGCCTATACGGTCACAGTGCGAGCCGTCGTTATGCAAGGTGTAGTTCCTGCTCTTGTCGAGGAAAATCTCCATTGTTCCCTCAAATTCGATCTCGATGGCGCAACCTCCGTCCGCCACTTTCGAGTCGGCTTCGATGGTCAGGGTGTTGCCCTGAGTCAATGTTTGAGGGTCGAGTACAACAACTTTCGAAGGATTGTTATCGGGATCGGGCATAAGGCTGTAGTCGCTGAGAATCATCGTGACACCATCACGCACAGCGTATGCCTCGCGAGGGCAAGTGTATACCGAGGCTTGAACCTCGTAGCCGAGTTCGCGAAATCTTTTGATGCGCTCGCGGGTAAGTGCCTCGCGCTGCATTGACGATACACCCACCTTGCCGCCAAGTTGAGGCAATAGCTCGAAAGCATCGTCTACGTTGTGTGGTCTTACACCGTAGAGTATCAAGCATTTAGAGAACTTGCGACACTCCTTCATAC
>JAZNHC010000074.1:0-8544 GCA_045576755.1 Alistipes sp. | reverse complement strand
CACGAATTACCTCCTCCTCGTGTTCGACAACGATAACCGTATTTCCCATATCGCGCAACTGCTTCAGCACCTCGATAAGACGATGAGTGTCACGCGGATGCAGACCTATCGACGGCTCATCCAGGATATAGAGCGACCCCGTGAGGTTGCTACCAAGCGATGTCGCTAAGTTTATGCGCTGGCTCTCGCCACCCGACAAAGTGTTCGATGCGCGGTCAAGGGTGAGATAACCCAAACCCACATCACTCAGGTATTGCAGTCGGTTGCGTACCTCGGTCAGCAGGCGTGAAGCACTTTTTGCGTCGTGCTCATCCAACTCCACACGCGCGAAAAATGGGATCGCCTCATCTACAGTCATACGCACAACCTCGGCAATACTCTTGCCTCCGAACTGAACGTAGAGAGCCTCCTTGCGGAGTCGTCTGCCCTCGCACTCGGGACAGATAGTCTTGCCCGTGAAGCGAGCCTTCATTACACGATATTGGATTTTATGTCGTTGGCTGTCAAGCATTTCGAAGAACGAGTTTAGTCCTTCGAAGTACTCGTTGCCGAGCCACAGCAGTCGTCGTTGCTCCTCGGTGAGGGTGTAGTATGGTGCGTGGATAGGGAAATCGAACTTGTGGGCATTCATCACCAGTTGGTCGCGGAACCATCGCATCGTGTCGCCACGCCAACAAGCTATGGCGTTGTCGAATATGGTGCGCGACTTGTCGGGTACAACCAAATCCTCGTCAATGCCCGTAATCTTGCCCCAACCCTCACATCGTGGGCAAGCACCCAAGGGGTTGTTGAACGAGAAGAGATGCTCGGTAGGTCGCTCAAACTCGATGCCGTCGGCTGTGAAGTTCGAGTTGAACAGACGTTTGTCGTCGCCGTGAATGATGACGCAACTGCTTGTACCATAGCCAAATGCCTGCGATACGGACTCGCGCATACGAGTTAGAGTATCGTCGTCGTTCACCACGCGCAGGCGGTCTATCACGATGTATATCCCCTCGCCCGTGTGCTCCAAATCGACCTCCTTGATAAAGTCGTCGAGAAGCACCGTCTTGTCCTCCACAACGAGTCGCACGATGCCCTCTTTGACGAGTGTCAGCAGTCGCTCGATGATGCTCTCGCCCTTGTCGAGTTGCATCGGCACAGCCACCACTACCCTCTCACCTTCGCCCAACGCGAGGAGGTATTCGACCACGTCGTCGGTGTTGTAGCATTTAACCTCCACACCCGAAATAGGTGAAATGGTCTTGCCGACACGTGCGTAGAGCAACTTCAGATAGTCGTATATCTCGGTCACGGTACCTACCGTAGAGCGAGGATTGCGCGACGATACCTTCTGCTCGATGGCAATCGCAGGAGCAATGCCCGTAATCAAATCGACATCGGGCTTGGATATACGTCCCAAGAACTGACGTGCGTATGCCGAAAGGCTCTCGACATAGCGACGTTGTCCCTCGGCAAATATGGTGTCGAAGGCTAACGTGGACTTGCCCGAACCCGACAATCCCGTCACGACAATCAACTTCTCGTGGGGAATATCCAGCTCGATATTCTTGAGGTTGTGCACCCTCGCACCTTTTATGTAGATTTTGTTATGCAAAATTCAAAATGCAGAATGCAAAATTAGTTTTCCGCTTTCAGTTTTCCGTTATCCGTTTCTACAGTTGCTCCTTCGACCTTCTCGAGCTTTGATATCAGCTGTTCGGCTTCGCTCTCGCGGATACGCAGTTGCATAGTGCAGAGGTTGTCGAACACCTGCTCGTCGATGCGTGGCGACATCTCCTTGATGACACGCATCACACCATTCATCGAGATATACGAGAAGTTCACTCTGACCACCCTATCGACGGTCTTCTCCACAATCTTGCTCGCGGCTATAACCTCAGCCGTAGACTCCTTGTACGCCTGTATGAGTCCCGAAACACCCAACTTCGTACCTCCGAAGTAACGAACAACCACCACCAAACAGTTTGTTAGTTCGGCAGAGAGAAGTTGCCCCAAAATAGGCTTGCCTGCCGTTCCCGAAGGCTCGCCATCGTCGTTTGCGCGGAAGATGTCACCCTGCGGACCAAGACGATAGGCGTAGCAGTGATGCGTAGCATCGTAGTACTCCTTGCGTAGAGCATCCAACAACTCCTTCACCTCCTCCTCGCTCTCTACGGGGTAGGCGTAGGTGAGGAACTTGCTGCTGCGCTCCTTGTATATCGCCTCGGCTGGTTCGGCAATGGTCAGGTATGAATCCTTCAGCTCCGCCACTCTCGTTTAGTCGATCTTATTAAAAATTCTCTTCCAGCGTATGCCGTCATCGCCCTTCGAGAAGACGATGCGAAGAGCCTTACCCACGATGTGGTCCTCAGGCACAAAGCCCCAGAAACGCGAGTCTGCCGAGTTGTGACGGTTGTCACCCATCATGAAGTAGTAGTCCATAGCGAAGGTGTAGGAGTCCGCCTCCACACCGTCGATGTATATCTTGTCGCCCTCGACGCGCAGATCGTGACCCTCGTATTGGTCGATAATGCGCTCGTAGAGAGGGAGATTGTCAGTCGTGAGAGCAATGGTTGCACCTCTCTGCGGAATCCACAATGGACCGAAGTTATCCTGTGTCCAAGGGTAGTTGCTGTGGTGAGGGAAGGCATCGAGCGAAGGCTCGGTGTTGTTGTAACGCTCCACACTCTCCACGCTCTTGTACTTGCGCAGCAGCTCGGCACCCTTCTCGGTTGTCGATACATAGTAGTACGGAGCATTGCCGTTGTACTCGGTGATGTCGAGGTTGCGGAAGGCGTAGTCCGAAAGCGGAGCTGTGCTCTTGACGAAGTAGATGTGCTGTCGCTCCTCACACTCGGGTTGAGCCTTGCCATTGACAAAGAGTTCGGTGTCTATGATCTGCAACGTGTCGCCAGGTATGCCCACGCAGCGCTTGATGTAGTTCTCGCGCTTATCCACAGGGCGTGCTATGACGGTGTAGTCGTTGTGCAGTCGCCTTCTGCCCTCCTCCTTGCCGAGTGCAGTCTGGTACTCGCGCAAGACATCGTAGTAGGTCACAGCCTGATTTTCGAGCAGTACGGTGTCGCCTGCAGGGAAGTTGAATACCACAACATCCTCCCTCTCGACCTTGCCACGACCACGCAGACGATGATAGTCCCACTTGATGCACTCCGAGTAGGACTTCTTGTTCGAGAACGGCATAGTGTTGTATACAAATGGCAACGCTACAGGAGTATTTGGAACCTGCGGACCATACGAGAGCTTGCTCACGTAGAGATAGTCGCCAATGAGGATGGTCTTCTCCATCGACGATGTCGGCACCACATAGAGCTGGAAGATGAAGAGGTGCACCAAGTGAGCCACTACCGTAGCCCATACGATAGCGTCAATCCAACCGTATATGGAGTTGTAGATGGGATATTTCGCACGCAGAGCGTCGTTCTTGGTGCCTATGTAGCGGTAGACAAGGCGCGAAATGAAATAGTCGTAAATCAACGGTAAACCAAGCAAAAGCCACAGATTACCCGTCCAAACGACAAACAGAAGGATGTATACGATGCTGGCGAATGAGAACTTGAACCAGCGATTTTTGAGAATATCAATAAACTTCTTCATAGGCTACTCGAACAGATCGTCAATGGTGAATACGCCCTTGCGAGGTGCGACAAACTCGGCTGCAACCACAGCACCGAGAGCCAATGCACGACGCGAAAAGAGAGTGTGCTTGAGTTCAATCTTGTCATCCTCGGAGAGGTATGTCACGGTGTGAGTGCCGGGTACGGTACCCTCGCGTAACGAGGTTATAGCGATTGCATCCTCCTCGTCTGTAACCTCGTTTACCCACTTTTGCTTGCGCTCTACACGCGATAGGATGTCGTTTGCCAACGATATGGCAGTGCCACTCGGAGCATCCTTCTTCTGCGTGTGGTGAATCTCCTCGATAGCTACGTTGTACGAGTCGAAGCGGTTCATAAGCTCTGCCAAGTAACGATTTACGCGGAATGTGATATTCACGCCAAGCGAGTAGTTCGACGACCATATCATTGACGAACCCTTCTCGCGACAGAGCTCCTGTAACTCTGCCAGGTGGTCATTCCAGCCGGTTGTTCCGCTCACCACGGGTGTTCCGCACTCGATGCAGGTGCGAACATTTGTGTAGGCGGTACCTGGCGTTGTGAACTCGATAGCCACATCCACTCCTGCCAACTTCTCGGCACACAGATCGTGCGCATTGTCTTGGTCTATAATAAGTGCAACGGAGTGACCTCTGTCGAGCAATACCTGCTCAATCTCGTGTCCCATCTTGCCGTAGCCAATAATAGCAACTCTCATAATTTTTTATCTTTTGAAATGTTCAATTCGCAAAGATAAGAAAAAGTTGCGACTTTTTAATTAAAAATTAAAAAATTAGAGCAGGCACTATCTTTTCCCGACATCCTGCTCTTCTTCGAAATCTACTCTTTGTATCGTATGTTGCTGAGAAACAGACCTTGCGGTTGGGCTCCGCTACTTGCACGGGAGAGGTCTCGCGAGGCGACTATATCGGCAAACTCCTCCACCGTATAGCGACCTCTGCCGACATCGACCAATGTACCCACAATGGCGCGTACCATATTGCGCAGGAAGCGGTCTGCTCTTATCGTAAAGCGCAGTGTGCCATCCTCCTCGCGCTCCCAGCGTGCGTGTGTGACGTGGCATATATTGGTTTTGTTGTTCGAATTGAGCTTGGCAAAGGTTGTGAAGTCGTCAGTCGTAAGCAACACCTCGGCTGCACGATTCATCTTCTCGATGTCGAGAGGGATGTAGTATATCCACGCCGAGTGACGACGGAACGGAGCCTTCACGGGCGAGAGAAAGTAGGTATACTCGCGCTCCACAGCATCAAAGCGAGCGTGCATATCATCCGCAACGCGATAGATACGTCTTATGGCTATATCCTGCGCCAGCATTGCATTCAGCTTGTAGGTTATGTGGTCGCAGTCGATCTCCTCCGTGGTGTCGAAGTGTGCGATGTAGAACGAGGCATTTACCCCTGTGTCTGTGCGCCCTGCGCCCACAATCTCGGTAGGACGACGCAACAACTTTGTCAGGGCATCCTCAATAACGCCCTGCACTGTTGGCTGGTCGGGCTGACGCTGCCATCCGCAATATGCTCCGCCATCATATTGTAACTCAACGAAATAACGCATAATCCTGATGCTAAATAAATGCATTCTGCATTAACCCCTCTTCGAGGGCTTTTCCTCCTTCTTGCAAGGCATAGTATGCAAGCACCCTCTGCTCTTGCTTCGTGCGTCGGTTCTGCATTTTGAATTTTGAATTTTGAATTTTGAATTTTGAATTCTTAATCCTTAACCTCTTCTCTCGCAGCCTCCATAATACCCTCGTAGAGTGAAGGGTGTGCGTGAATAGTGCTTGCCAAATCGGCAGCCGTCGCACCCATTGCCATAGCCACCGAAGGCTCTCCCAACATCTCCACCACATTGGCTCCAATGATATGGGCTCCGCGTAGCTTCTTCTCGGCATCGAAGATCAACTTTATGAAGCCGTCGCGATCACCTGCCGCAGCCGCCTTACCCGACGATGCAAAGTTGTAGCGCGCAACCTTGTACTCTATGCCCTGCTTTTGTGCCTGCTCCTCGGTGAGTCCCACCGATGCAATCTCCGGTGTTGTGAAGATGCAGGCTGGAGTTAGCGTGTAGTCTATAGCCTTTGGATTGAGCCCGAATATGCGCTCCACGCAGTTCACAGCCTCGGCTGATGCTATGTGAGCCAAAGCGGGTGAAGCTATAATATCGCCCACTGCAAATATGGTCGGTACGCTTGTACGGAACTCATTATCAACTACTATCTTATCGCGCTCTACCTGAACTCCTGCTTTATCCAAACCAAGCCCCTCGATATTGGACTTGATACCTACGGCAGAGAGTACCTTGTCGGCTACGATTTGTTTGTTTTCGCCCTTCTGCTCGACCTCGATAATGCACTTGCCATCAACCACCGAAACACCCTTTACTGCGGTGTCGGTCATAACGGTTATGCGCTGACGACGGAATGCACGTTCGGCTGCTGCCGATACCTCGGCATCCAGCAGAGGCATAAATTGCGGCATATACTCCACTACGGTAACCTTCACGCCCAACGATGCGTAGAGGAAGGCAAACTCGCTGCCTATGGCTCCCGAGCCTACGACAACCATCGTCTCGGGTAACTCTTCCAGCACTAAAGTGTCACGTGACGAGAGTACGTAGGTGTGATCTACGGGGATGGAAGGTACCTCGCGTGGCGATGCACCCGTAGCGAGAAGGATATTTTTGGCTTCGTAGGTCGCTTCGCCCACCTGCACTTCGTGGTCGGAGAGTAGCACCGCAGAACCCTTGATGATCTCTACTCCACTGCGTTTGAGCAACATTTCGACGCCACGACCTGTGGTCTGTGCCACCTGTCGCGAACGGGCAACCATGGCCTTCAAATCGGCCTTTACCTCGCCCTCAATAGCCACTCCGAATGACTTCGCGTTTTTGCAATAGTGATATACTTGCGCACTCTTAAGCAGGGCTTTTGTAGGGATACAGCCCCAATTAAGGCAGGTTCCACCCAGCTCTGCACGCTCTACGAGGGCGACCTTTGCCCCCAACTCTGCGGCACGAATAGCCCCCACATATCCCGCAGGGCCTCCACCTATAACCATCAAATCGTACATACTCCTAATAGTTGATAACCTTCAATACCTTGCCATTGTCGTTTACAACAGCGCGCTTCCACTTCTCCGAGTAGCCCGACTGCTCAATCTTGTCAGGGATGTTGCAGCCATTGCCATTGTCGATAAAGCCCTTCTCGTTCTCCGACTTGGTGTTGCCGTCGATGTATTTCACCAGAAGATACTTGTCGAGCGAATCCCACATTGTAAAGAGGTTTTGTGCAGTCACTGTCGAGTACTCGGTGAGCCACTTTTGAGCCTTTTTCGTCGAGTAATTGGCAGCGATGGCATCAACCTTCGCAACTTCAGCCAAACGCTCATTCTCCCACTTATCGACCTCCTCGCGTACGCGCTTACCTATGACATTGTAGCGCAGATAAGCGAAGTTGGCGATGCGGTTAGCTACCCAGAACATCGAGGTTGGCGAGTAGTGTAATATCGAACCATTCTCCTCCGAGAGGCAGTGCGGCACCTCGGTAGTATTGCAATAGATAGGTGTCAGAGGCGAGGTAGCAGCATCATCCACACCAAACCAGAGAATACCTACTTTGTCCTTGCGAGCCTGACCACAGAGCCAAAAACCTGTCTGCTGCGTAGCCGTAGCACGCTCGTTGCAGTACTCCACGCCATCCACCTTGAAGTACATCGGGCGCCAACGATATGGACAAGCATTTCCACCTGCACCAATGTCGGTGGTCATATCCATCGGAGTACCCTCGTAGTGATCGCGCATAGCATCGAAAACCTGCTTTGGCGACACCTTCTTCGAAGGTTTAACCCACAACGGCATACGGTTCTTTGGGTTGTGTCCCATTGCATAGTCGGTGTACTGATCCATACCCTCGGCTACGGTGCGGAAGAATGCCCACACGCGAGCCTCACAGCCGCGCAATGCACCAAAGTCGGCTGGTGCGTATGCATCGCAGAACGAGAACTCCTCGTCCTTGCCGTTGAAGTAGCCCATCTCTCGAGCGAACGAGATTACATCCGGAGCATAGAGGCAGTTCTCCTTGTCGTTGAGAGGGAAGGTCGAGATACGCGCCTGATTTGCATGTCCCGAAACATATCCGTCAGGGATGCGACGTGCAACCCATACAATACCCTTGCGAGTGTTATTGCCCTTGTTGTCGAGCTTCGAGCCCTTGCCGATAAGCTCCATAATCCAAGCCTCGTCGGCATCGGCAATCGAGAACGACTCACCCGAAGAGGCGTAGCCATAGGTGTTTGCCAAATCCACGATCACAGCAATAGCCTCGCGTGCGGTCTTTGCGCGCTGCAGAGCGATGTAGATCAACGAGCCGTAGTCCATAATACCCTGCTTATCCTCCAACTCGTAACGTCCACCGTAGGTTGTTTCGGTGATGATGAGCGAGTGCTCATTCATATTTCCAACTGTTGAGTAGGTTACGGGTATCTGCTCGATAAGTCCGAGGTAGCGACCTGTGTCCCACTCGTTTACGGCAAGCATCTTCGATTTTTGTTTACCTCCGTTGTGCTTGTATAATGCACCGTAGAGTTGGTGTGAATCGGCTGCGTAGGTAACCATTACCGAGCCATCGGTTGATGCCCCTTTCGTAATGATAAAGTTGGTGCAGGCAAAGGCTGTAGCCGTACCTGCCAAGAGTGCAAAAGTCAAAAGAAATCTCTTCATATCAAATAGTGTTTAGTAAATTCTATCTCCAAATATTGACGAGCCGATGCGCACCATTGTCGAGCCGCAATCAATAGCCAATTCGTAGTCGTCGGACATTCCCATCGAAAGGGTGTCAAACGCCTCGCTGAATAGCGGTTTTAACTCGTTGTAGTGCTTTGCGAGTTGCTCGAAGTCGGCACGAATAACCGCCTCGTCATCGGTGTTGGTT
>JAZNHC010000073.1:0-6566 GCA_045576755.1 Alistipes sp. | reverse complement strand
ACAACCATAGAGTATGTAAATCGTGATGGTGATACTGTGCCTGTGGCGAGGACACAATTCGTGAATTTGGAGCAATCGACCTCCTATCCCGACCTCACCTTTGCAGCCGAAAATGCTGTCAAGGCGGTGGTGAATATCGAGGCTATATTGGAGGTTGAGGTTGCCCAGCAGGGTATACCATATAACCCCTTCTTCGAGTTCTTCGGTTTTCCACAACCACAGCAGCCTAACGGTCAGCCTCAAAAGCGCGAACAGCGTTCGGGTGGTTCGGGCGTGATAATTTCGACTGACGGATACATCGTAACCAACAACCACGTTGTGGATGGTGCAACAAAGTTGCGCGTAAAACTCAACGACGGACGTGTTTTCGATGCGAAAATCATAGGCACCGACCCCGCAACCGATGTGGCACTGATCAAGGTCGAGGCCTCGGATCTGCCAATCTTGCAGTTTGGCTCGTCGGATAACTTGCGACTTGGCGAGTGGGTGCTGGCTATAGGTTCGCCTTTCGACCTGCAATCGACTATTACAGCGGGCATCGTGAGCGCCAAAGCTCGTCAGCTCGATGTTATTCCGAGCGAGTTCCGCATCGAAGCATTTATTCAGACCGATGCTGCCGTCAATCCGGGCAACTCGGGTGGTGCGTTGGTCAATGCGCGTGGTGAGCTTGTCGGCATAAACACGGTCATCAAATCTTCGACAGGCAGTTATATCGGCTACTCGTTCGCAGTGCCTGAGAGCATTGTTCGCAAGGTGGTTAATGATCTGCGCGAGTATGGCATAGTGCAACGAGCGCTGCTCGGTGTATCGTACCGATATATCGACCAGGACTTTATCGATCAGATGGGCAAAGAGACCGGTATTACCGAGGTCGGCGGAGCCTACGTAGCAGGCGTAGTTGAGGGCGGTTCTGCCTCGGAGGCAGGACTTCGTAAGGGCGATGTCATCATCGAGATCGATGGCGTTAAAATCACCGCTCCAACCGTCCTGACCGAGCAAATCGGCAAGCATCGTCCTAACGATAAAGTGTCGGTGGTTGTAAAAAGAGACGGCAAAGTGAAACATTTTGAGGTCGTTCTTCGTAATAAAGCAGGTAAGGCTGAATTACTCTCCAAAAACGATGTGGATGTAGTCGAGCTTTTGGGTGGTCGCTTTGTGGACGTAGATGAGCGTACGGCAAAGAAACTCGAAATCAAAGGCGGCATACAGGTAGCATCGGTCAAGAGTGGCGGTTTGTTGTCGAGAGCCCGTATACGTGAGGGCTTTGTGATCACTCACATCAACGACAAGGCCGTGAACTCGGTGGCAGATTTGGGCAAACTGACAGACAAAGTGCAGTCGATTGATGGAGTCTATCCGAATGGGCGTGCGGCAAGTTATGTCATCGTAGAGTAAAAAATCGTTCTGATGAGTTCTTTTTGCACAAGCCGGCAGATAGCAAAATGCTCACATAGGTTTACTATGCTCCGCTTTTGCTCCCTTGCCTTGCACAAAAAATAATCTCATCATTGACGATTTTTGAATACCGAAGTTCTGATGAGTTCTTTTTGCACAAGCCGGCAGATAGCAAAATGCTCACATACGTTTTAGTATGCTCCGCTTTTGCTCCCTTGCCTTGCGCAAAAAATAATCTCATTACCTTCGATTTTCAGAGGTTTGGTCGGACCGACTAAGGCTGAAAGCGTAAGCGAAAACGAAGAAACAATTTATATAGATTTATGCGTCAATTAAAGATTACGAAATCCATCACCAATCGCGAGAGTGCATCTCTCGACAAGTATCTTCAGGAGATTGGTAAAGAGGAACTTATTACGGTAGAAGAGGAGGTAGAGCTTGCCCAACGAATTCGCAAGGGCGACCAAGAGGCTTTGGAGAAGCTCACGAAGGCAAATCTCCGATTTGTGGTATCGGTAGCGAAGCAGTATCAAAATCAGGGTTTGAGTCTTCCGGATCTTATCAACGAGGGTAACCTTGGTTTGATTAAGGCGGCGGAGAAGTTCGACGAGACACGTGGTTTTAAGTTTATCTCCTATGCAGTGTGGTGGATTCGTCAATCGATTCTGCAGGCTTTGGCGGAGCAGTCGCGTATTGTGCGTCTTCCGCTCAATCAGGTAGGTTCGCTCAATAAGATCAATAAGGCTCTTGCTCGTTTCGAGCAGGAGCACGAGCGCACCCCTTCGCCTGAGGAGTTGGCAGCCGAGTTGGAGTTGCCGCGCGAGAAGGTTACCGACACATTGCGTGTGGCGGGTCGCCATATCTCGGTGGATGCACCGTTTGCCGATGGCGAGGATAACTCGTTGCTCGATGTGCTTGTAAATCCCGATTCGCCAAATGCTGATCGCGGACTTATCAACGAGTCGTTGGCTACCGAGGTAGACCGTGCCCTCGAAACTCTTACCGAGCGTGAGCGCGATATTATCCGCTACTTCTTCGGTATCGGTTGTGCCGAGATGACCTTGGAGGAGATTGGCGAGAAGTTTGATCTTACACGCGAGCGCGTACGCCAAATTAAGGAGAAGGCAATTCGCCGTTTGCGCCACTCTTCGCGTAGCGCGTTGCTTAAATCCTATCTCGGATAACGACAATGTAGAGAACAAAATAGACCGACTGCGAAGTCGGTCTATTTTTCTTTGTCGGAACTCTCTGTTACTCCTGCTTAGGCTCCTCTTTCTTGCCCTTGCCCGAGTAGAGGAATCGGCGAATCTTCTTTGTTGCAGTCTTCTCGAACTCCTGCTCCTCCTCGACAACCTCCGAAATCTTGGAGTAGCGGTTTACGCGCTCGTTTACGTACTGCTTGATATCGCGCATCAACTCCTCCTTGAAGAGATCGAATTCGTGCTTCTTCTTGTGCCAGGTATCAACCATTTCGGCATAGCGGGCCTCGATAGCTTCGGTGTCGAAGTGAACGAGAGCTACCAACTTACCTTCCGACTCGGTGACTACCGATTCGGAGATGAAGACGTGTGAATTGAGCACATTCTCGATATCCTCTGGGTAGATATTCTCGCCGCTTGGTCCGAGGATCATATTCTTTGAGCGTCCTTTGATGTAAAGCCAACCGTCCTCGTCGAAGGCGCAGAGGTCACCCGTACGGAAGAATCCGTCCTCGGTAAATGCTGCAGCTGTAGCCTCAGGATTCTTGTAGTATCCCACCATCTGCGAAGGGCTCTTTACGACCAACTCGCCAATGCCCTCATCGTTTTTATTCTCCAATCGGTACTCGATACCCTTCAAGATAGGACCTGTCGATCCGTGACGGAGCATACCGTCAACCATACCTGCAATGAGTGGCGCAGTCTCGGTCAAGCCGTAACCAACGTCGTAGATGAACTTTGCATCGAGCAGGAACTGCTCAACCTCGCCATCGAGCTTTGAACCTCCGATGCCGAAGAAACGGATGCGACCACCAAAGGTCTTGGAGAGCTTCTTGCCGGCTATGCGGTGCAGGTAGCGACGGATAAAACCAATGCCATAGAGTGCGTTCATGAAGGCATTCGATGTGAACTGCTTCTTGACCTTGCCCTTGTATATCTTCTCGATGATAAGCGGCACGGTGAGCATAATTGTAGGTCGTACCTCCTTCAGTGCCGGCAGCAATACCGATACGGTAGGTGCCTTGTCGAGGTAGACAACGTGGGCACCATGGTGGAAGGCAAGGATAAGACCGAGTGTACATTCGTAGGTATGTGCCATAGGCAATACCGAGAGGAATATATCATCCTCTCGTACGAGGAACAGTGGGTCGATAAGCCACATCTGCGAGGCGAGGTTGTAGTGCGAGAGCATTACACCCTTTGGCTGCGATGTGGTGCCCGATGTGTAGATGATGGCAGCCAAGTCCTCAGGCTGCGGAATGGTCAATTCGCCCTCCTCCTTAACGTTCTGCGAGAGAATCGAGAGGTTCTTGGTGCGGATGATGATGTTCAACTTTGCCGAGAGCTCCTTCGAAATCTTGGTAAAGAGCTTATCTGATACGCACATAGCCTTAGCCTCCGAGTGCACGACGATGCGATCGAGGTCTGCCGATGTGAAATCGGGCAATACGGGAACTACTGTGTAGCCTCCCGTTGTGATGGCAAAATAGCAAACACCCCAATTAGGCATATTACTACTGAGCAAGACGACCTTATCGCCCTTCTTGAGACCTGCCGAGCGGAGCAATTCTTGTACCTCGGCTACCTTTTCGCCCACCTGCTTGAAGGTGTAGCTGCCGCCTCTCCATAACGAGAAGGCTATACGCTCCGAAAAATTCTTGACACTTTCGTGCAGAATTTCGTAAAGTGTATTCAACTTCATAAAGTAGTAAATGAATTAATTTTGTAATGCATAGGTGTTGTGTTAAATATTATCGTTTTTCACCTATAATCCTGCGCAAAAATATGATTTTTTTCTTAAATAAATGTATATTTGTGAGAAAATCGTTGCTCGATGTTTACTAAAACGCAAATAAAACAGTTCGCAAGCGAGGTCGGTTTTGATCTCTGCGGTATTGCGCAATATCGTCATTTTAAGGATGATAAAGCATTTCTTGAAGGGTGGGTGCAGCGAGAGTATGCCTCCTCGCTCGACTATCTGAAAAGAAACGTCGAGTGCCGTGCCGATGCCCGTCGCCTTGTCGAAGGGGCTAAGAGTGTGATCGTATGCGCTGTGGCGTACAAAAACAAGGTGAGCGACGGCTATCCTGCGAACCATAGGGCAAAGGTTGCGTCGTATGCCTGCACTACCGACTATCATATCACCATCAAACAGATGCTCTTCGAACTATGCGCCAAACTCAAGGAGGTAGACCCCGACTTCTCGGCACGATGTTTTGTGGATAGCGCACCCATTTTTGAAAAACGATACGCCGTTGAGGCGGGGCTTGGCTGGATAGGTCGTCAATCGCTACTTGTAACTCCCGAATATGGCTCGTTTGTGCTGCTGGGCGAGGTGGTTATGACTGCTGAGTGCGATGAGTACGACAAACCCTACGAAGGTGCGGGGTGCGGGGAGTGTCATCGATGCGTGGATGCCTGCCCGAATGGTGCTGTGAAGGAGCGTCACATCGATACGGCAAGTTGTATATCGTGTGCAACGGTGGAGCGTCGCAGTGACGAAGGTGGCTGCGATACGCACGGCTGGATCTTTGGCTGCGACGAATGTCAAACGGTATGCCCATACAATCGTAAGGCGCCCTACTTTCGCAATCCAAAGTTCGCTCCGCTATTTGATCCGATAGAGAAAATGCCTGAAAGAGAGGAGTTTATAGCTACTCCGATGGTGAGAAAGTTTCGGTAATGTTAGGTTTGATCTCTACTCTGTATCTTGTCACGGTGCGGAGATTATGGGGGTGCTGGAGATTACCGGGGGTAGTTCTCAGTTTTCTGTACTCTGTACTCTGTTCTCTGTACTCTGTTCTCTGTTCTCTGTTCTCTGTTCTCTGTTCTCCGTTCTCCGTTTTCCGTTTTCCGTTTTCCGTTTTCCGCTCTCTACGCACCTACAACAAGGGTAGAAAATAATTGTTAATAACCTGTCAATAAACTGCCCGATTTTAGTTGCACTTTTCGTTCGAAACGCCCTAACTTTGTATCGGTAAAACGCCCTCCTTCTCGGAGGGTATTTCCACCAAATATAGTTAATAATTAAACATACATATATATTATAATGAAGAACAACTCGACTCTTAAAAAAGTCCAGTACGCTGATGCTGTCGCTGCCTCGAAGGAGTACTTTGGAGGTGACGAACTTGCTGCTACAGTGTGGGTTAGCAAGTATGCGTTGAAGGATTCGGCAGGTAATATCTACGAGTCCTCGCCCGAGCAGATGCACTACCGTCTGGCAAAGGAACTCGCCCGTATCGAGGATAAGTATGGGGAGGCTCTCTCCGAGCAGGAGATTTTCGAACTGCTCGACCACTTCCGTTACATCATTCCGCAGGGCGGTCCGATGACGGGTATCGGCAATAACTTACAGGTTGCCTCGCTCTCGAACTGCTTTGTTATTGGCCACAAGAATCCGGCTGACTCTTACGGAGGTATCTTCCGTATGGACGAGGAGCAGGTGCAGTTGATGAAGCGTCGCGGTGGTGTAGGTCACGACCTTTCGCACATCCGTCCTTCGGGCAGTCCGGTGTTGAACTCGGCACTCACCTCTACAGGTATTGTTCCGTTTATGGAGCGTTATTCGAACTCTACTCGCGAGGTTGCACAGGATGGTCGTCGTGGAGCGTTGATGCTTTCGATCTCTATCAAGCACCCCGACTCGGAGAAGTTTATCGATGCAAAGCTCGATACCAATAAGGTTACCGGAGCTAACGTATCGGTGAAGATCGATGACGAGTTTATGCGTGCCGCTATTGAGGGTCGCACCTATACTCAGCAGTTTCCTATTAACGCCGACAAACCTAAGTTCGTGCAGAATATCGATGCATCGAAGTTGTGGGCAAAGATTATCCACAATGCGTGGAAGTCGGCAGAGCCTGGAGTGTTGTTCTGGGATACAATTATTCGCGAGAGTGTGCCTGACTGCTATGCCGATGAGGGCTTCGTAACAGTCTCGACAAACCCTTGTGGTGAGATTCCGTTGTG